>JAWKHS010000020.1 GCA_041394705.1 Vicinamibacterales bacterium | reverse complement strand
GAGAGGCTGAAGGCGGCGGTTTGCTAAACCGTTGTAGGAACTTAAAATTCCTACCGAGGGTTCGAATCCCTCCCTCACCGCCAGTACCCTCCGTTCGTCCCGCCCCGCCGGATCCTTCGAAACCCGTCGATTCCACGCCCGCGCCTCCGCACGCCGAGCCATAGACCGCGCCCGGAACCCGCGGAGCCCTCGGACCCGCCTGGGACACTCGCGCGCGGCTTCGCGCCGCTGAGCTTCCGCGCACAATAGACCGGTGGCGCAGACACCGGCATCGCTGACCCTCGGCTCGTGGGCCTCGGCCGCCCTCCTGGCCCTCGCGTGCACCAGCTGCGGCGGGGGCGGCGGCGGCTCGCAGCCACCGCCGGGCACGGGCAACCCGCCGACATCCTCGCCCACGAATCCCTGTGCGACAGCGCTCGCGGCGGACGCGGACCTGCCGTTCGTCGAGCCGTTCAACTCCACGGCGGCGGCGGTCGTGAAGCGCGAGAACCTCCGGGGCCGGACGAAGGGCGACGTCCGCGACGCGCTGTGGCTGCATCGCGCCCCGCGCGGCGGCCGCGAGGTGATCGGGCCGCTCGGGGATCCGAACCTCGAGCCGGCCGCCGTCGTGCAGGACGCGGGCGACATCTCGGTCATCCAGGACGACGGCTCCATCTTCGTGTCCGCCAACGTCTTCGACCTGGCGAACAACGGCCTGCGCTTCAGGCCCAACGGCGCCGGCTACGAGGTGTCCAAGGTGGACGCCACTTTCCGGACGGCGCTTGGCTCGCGGCTAGCTCTGAGCGACGACGACTCCGTGCGCGTGGCGCTGCCGGCTGCCGTGTCCTACTACGGCGCGAGTCTCACCGAGGCCTTCGTGAACTCCGACGGCAACATCACCTTCGGCGCGGGCGACAACGCGAGCAGCGATCGCAGCGTGGGCCGCTTCCTGGCGGGCGCGCCTCGGGTGGCTGGGTTCTTCGCGGATCTCGATCCATCCGCCGGCGGGCGGGTGTTCGCCAACGCCGAAGCCACCGGTCTCACCGTCACGTGGTGCCAGGTGCCGGGCTTCGACAGCACCGCCACGATCACGATGCAGGCCACGGTGCAGACCGACGGCACCGTGGACGTGAAGTTCGGCGCGGTGGGCCTCGGCACGGCCGTGATCGGCGTGTCGCCGGGCACGGCCGACACCTTCACGCCCGTGGATCTCAGTGCCGCCAATTCACCGGTGGGCGGCCAGGGCGCGGTGGGCGAGCGCTTCACGCCCACGAGCGACGCGGATCTGGTGGCCGCGGCGCAGAGCTTCTACCGCACGCATCCGGACCAGTACGACCAGCTCGTGTTCTGGGGCGAGACGCGGCTCATCCCGCTCGGCGAGGCGTTCGCGCAGGAGTTCACGGTGGCCAACGCCGTGCAGGGCATCGGCGTGCCGCGGTTCGACAGCGGCAACGAGTTCGGCGGCGCCCGTCGCCTGCAGAGCGTCGTGAACATGGACCGCATCCTGAAGTACCCGCAGGACCCGGCGCAGAAGTTCCTGGGCGAGGACTCGGTGCTGAGCCTGCTCGGGCAGGAGTCCGGCCACCGGTGGCTGGCGTTCCTCCAGTTCATCGATCACAACCGGCAGCGATCGAACGCGCTCCTGGGACGCGACGACGCGCACTGGAGCTTCTTCTCCGACTCGGACGCGTCGGTGATGGAAGGCAACGACATCCAGGACCTGGGCGGCGGGTCGTTCCGCACGGTGGGCACCGTGAGCCGCTACAGCCTGCTGGACCAGTACGCGATGGGGCTCATCCCGCCGCAGCAGGTGCCCTCGTTCTTCTACGTCGAGGCGCCCGTGAACGTGGTGCCGGGCCGCGACAAGGCGTCGTCGCCCGAGACGGGCGTGACCTTCAACGGCACGCGTCGCGACGTCCTCATCCAGGACGTCATCTCGGCGATGGGCGACCGAGTTCCGCCGTCCATCGACGCGCCGAAGGTGTGGCGCCAGGCCTGGATCTACATCGTGCGCAGCGGCAGCACCGCCCGCACCGAGGACCTTGCGACGATCGACGGCTGGCGCACGGCCTGGGAGGCCTTCTTCCTCCAGGCCACCGACGGCCGCATGCGCCTGGACGCGAAGCTGCGCTGACCGCGCGGCCGATCGCCGCCGCCCGGTCGATCCCCTCGCCCCGCTTCGCCAACTGACGCCGTACGATCATCTCCGCGGGACGAGGGGATCCGCCCGTGCGTCGGCTCTTCCGCCCGCACGCGACTCGGCATGGCAGCGTGAAAGCGCGGGGAGCCGACCAGCGGTGCAGCGTGGCCGCGCGGGGCCGTCGAGCAATGCAGCGTGACAGCGTGCACGCCCCAGCCCCCAGCCCCTGTGCCCGTAGCGCCCTTTACGGCAACGTGATGACCAGCTCCGTCGCCGCCGGTCCTTGCCCGCACGGGCCGACGCCGGCCACGCGGAAGTAGTAGATGCCCGGCGGCAGGACGTTCGCCGGGAACGTGAGCGACGTGAGCGGCCCGAGATTCCCCGCGAACAGGTTGCTCGCGCCGGGCGCCGTGCCCACGGCCAGGGCATAGCTGCTGGCGCCGAGCGAGGCCTGCCACGACAGCGTCACGTTGCCGCCCGCGCGAGTGAAGCGGAACTGCCCGGGCGCCGGCGGACCCACGCATGCCACCGTGAAGGCGGCCTCGTTCGACACCGGGCTCATGCCGCACGCGTTCACGGCGCGGACGCGCGTGAAGAGCGACAGCGGCGGGGCCGTCACCTGGAACGACAGGCGATTGCCGAGATCCACCGACGCCAGGTTCGCGATGCCCGTGGCCGTGCCGGCCTCGAGCAGATACGACGTCGCGCCCGGCGACGATCCCCACACCAGGTCCACCAGCGGACCGCCCGTCGCCACGGCGTGACCGGCTGGCGCCGGCGGGGGAGCCGTGCAGGTCGGCGTGCCCACCGTGAACGTCAGCTCCGGCGTGGCGGGCCCGATGAGGGCGCCGCGCTTCGTCCGCAGCCGCACGAAGTAGATGCCGTGGGGTACCGTGACCGGGAGCTGCGTGCCGGCGCCGATGTCGCCCACGAACAGGTTCGCGGCGCCCGTGGTGGTGCCGGCCTCCAGCTGATACGACGTCGCGTCGGGCGACGCCAGCCACGAGATGAGCACCGATGATCCGGTCACCGTGGCCTGCAGCCGCGTGGGCGCAAGCGGCTTTCTCAGCACCAGCCGCACGCGGCCCGTGGCCGACATCGGCGAGGCCTGGTCCACGTCCTTGTCCGCCGTCTCCAGCTCGTAGTTGAACTCGTAGGTGCCGGCCGGCAGCACGCCCACGCCGGGCCCGAACTGGTTGAACGTGCCGCCGCCCGTGTCGTTGCCCTGGTTCACGTACAGCGCGCCCACCGTGCCGATGCGCGTCTCGTCCTCCAAATACTGCGTGGCGAACGGCGACACGAACTGCCGGATGAACGTGCGCTGCTGGTAGCCGTCGCCGGCATCGCCGCTCGTGCCCAGCCACTGGCCGGACACCTCATACAGGTACGGCTCGGCCAGCGTGAACTGGATGAAGCCCTCGGACAGGTTGCCCGTCGAGCCCACGGAGTGGCTCTGCGTGCTCTGGATGTCGAACGTGGCCGTCGTGCCAGACAGCGCGAAATCGTAAGACGCGGTGTTGTTCGCGATCGCCGCCGTCCCCATCTCGGTGTCGACGACCGCGTCGCCGAAGGCGCCGGCGAACGAAGTCACCGTGATATCGTGCTGCTTCGCCACGCCGAAGTGGTTGTCGGCACGCACCCGCACCTTCGAGGTCGACAGGATGACGGGCGGCTGCGCGGCCGCGTGAACGGCGGGCAACCACGCAAGGACGAAGAGCGCGCTGCGGACGTGCCGGTGCATCGTGGGGCCTCCAGTCGTGGACCGTGCGCGCGGCGCGCACACAGGCCGTCACCCGAGGTGGGTCGCGACGGGGAAACGTCACGCCCGGCTCCGAAGTCCGGCCAGGTCCCGACTTTCTCGCGAGTGACGAGCTGGCGCTTGGCGCTTGCCGGAGCGCTCGTGCTCGCGCTGGCCGTTGCGCCCGCCCTCCTGGCGCGCGCGCAGGACCAGGGCCCGCCTGCCTCCACCAGGCTCGAGCCCGGAAGCGCACGCATCATCGCGCTCGTCCCAGGCGCATCGCAGGCGTTCGCCGTGGACGCGGCAGCCGGGACTTTCGTCCGCATCGTGGTCGACACCGGCGGCGCGCTCGTTCGAAGCGTCCTTCAGTACCCCGGCGATCCGAGCGCATCCTCGCCACGAGACGAGACGCGGACCCGAACCGGCGGCGATCGGACGCCCGTCGTCTGGTCGGCAATCGCGGCCACCGCTGGCGATGTCGTCATGCGCGTGTCGTCCACCGAGGCAAGCGCCACGCGCGAGATCGCGGTGCGTCTCGTCGAACGCCGACCCGCAAGCGACGCCGATCGCCTGTCGGTGGAGGCCGAGCGACTGATCGAGTCCGGGTCCGGCGCCGGCGACCGCCTGACCGATGCCACGCGCGCGGCCACGCTCGCCGGGCAGGCCGGGAACGTCGCACTCCACGTCCGCGCGCTGGAGCTGGCCGGCGCGCTCCACGCGGACGCGGGGCGGACGGCCGAGGCCGAGAAGGCGTTCGTCGATGCCCGTGAGCGGTGCCACGCGGCCGGCGACGTCGTGTGCGAGGCGGATGCCGGCGTGCGGCTCGGGCGTCTCCTGGGCGCGACGGGACGCGTCGATCCGGCGCGCACGGCCCTGGAGGCCGCGCGCGTCCTGGCCGGACGGGCCGGCGACGCCGCGATTCAGGCCGATGCGCTCGTGGAGCTCGCCGGCTTCGCCATCGCGCAGACGCGGCAGGCCGATGCGCGGCAGGCCATCGACGGCGCGCTCGATCTGGCGCGCGCCTCCGGGCATCGCCGGGCCGAGGCCGACGCGCTGAACCTGGCGGGCATCCTCAACGCGAACCTCGGCGAGTCCGAGCAGTCGGAGTCGAGCTACCAGGTCGCGCTCGCGCTGCGGCGGGCCATCGGTGACGACGTGGGCGCCGCACAGACGGTGAGCAACCTCGGGGCGCTCGCCAACAGCCAGGGCGAGTTCCGGACCGCCATCGGCTATCTCGACCAGGCGCTCGCGGAGCGCCGGCGGCTCGGCCTGGCGCAGGCCACGGCGAACACGCTCCACAACCTGGGCGTGGCGCACGCCAACGTGGGCGAGCTGGAGACGGCGCTGGGCCTGCTCGAAGAGGCGCTCGGGATCTGGCAGAAGACGGGAGGACGCCGCGGCGAGGCCTTCGCCCTCCAGGAGCTCGGCCAGACCTACGCGCGGCTCGGCGATCGGCCCCGGGCGCTGGAGTTCCTGCGTCGGGCGCGGCCGCTCTGGAAAGAGCAGGGCGATCGTCGCGGCGAGGTGCAGACGGTGCTGTTCTCGGCGGCCATCCAGGTGGACGCCGACGAGGCTCGGGATGCGTCCGCCAGCTACGACACGGCGCTCGAGCTCGCGCGAGCGGGTGGACTGCGGCGCGAGGAAGGGCTGGCGCTCCTGGGGATGGCCGGCCTCGCGCGCGGCACCGGCGCCCTCGACGACGCCTCCACGCGCGCCAGGGACGCGCTGGCCATCTTCGACGCCATCGGCAATCGCCGCGAGCGCGGCCGGTCGCTGGCGGAACTGGGCGCCGTGCACCTGGCCGCGGGACGCCCCGATTCGGCACGCACCGCGCTCGTGGACGCGCTGGCGGCGCTCGAAGCCGTCGAGGATCGCGCCGAGGCCGGGCGCGTCGGCATCACGCTGGCGGAGGTGCACGCGCGGCTGGCCGACGGCGCGGCCGCCGAGGCCGCCATCGGACAGGCGCTCGATCGCATCGAAGCAGTCAGGCGCGACCAGCAGGCCGAGAGCCTGAACCTGTCGGTGTTCGCGTCCGATCGGCCGCTCTACGACCGGGCCATCGCCACGTTGATGGCGCTCCATCGCATCGAGCCCTCCGCGGGATTCGACGCGCGGGCCTTCACCGTCAGCGAGCGCCGCCGGGCCCGTCGCCTGCTCGACATGGTGGCGGCAGCGTCGCCCGCCGGCCCAGGCGCGCCGAACGACGAACTCGCGCTCGACCTCCGCCGCACGGCCGAACGCATCGGGTCGAAGGCGGCCCGGCTCACGCGGCTCCTCGGCGACGCCTCAACGCCAACCGCTCGCGTGGAGGCGGCCCGACGCGAGCTTCGGGACCTCGTCGAGCGGGCCGACCGCCTGCGCGCCGAGCGCCGTCGACGCCACGATGTCCCCGTGAACGACCCCGACGTGCTGGGCGCGGACGAGGCGCGCGCGCTCCTCGAGCCGGACACCGTGCTCCTGGAGTTCGCGATTGGCGACGCTCATGGGTACGCCTGGGCGCTCACGTCCACCCAGGTCGTTTCATTCGAGGTGCCCGGGCGCTCGGCGCTCGAGCCCCTGGTGCGGCGCTTCATCACCGCCGTCTCCGCTCCCCCCGGCGCGGACGACGCCAGGGCCGACGCCGCGCTCGCCGCGAGCGGCCGCGCACTGACTGCGACGCTTCTGGACCCGGCCGCGCGCCTCCTGACCGGGCGCACGCGTCTGCTCGTGGTAGGCGATGGCCTCCTGGACGCCGTGCCATTCGCGGCGCTGCCGCAGCCGTCGGGACGCGCGCCGCTGGTCGCCGCGTTCGCCGTGGATGCCACGCCCTCGGTATCCGTGGCGGCTGCCCTCCGCGAGCGGCGGCTCGATCGTCCCGCTCCCGCCGATCGCATCGCCGTCGTGGCCGATCCCGTCTACTCCGCGGCCGATGGACGGCTCGCCGCCGATCGCCGGGGCGCGGGCGCCGATCCGCAGGCGCCGCTGCGCCTCCGCTTCTCCCGCGAGGAAGCCCGTGCCATCGAGCAGCGGGCGCCCGGCCGGTCCGCGCTCCTCCTGGACTTCGACGCCACGCGCGCCAGGGTGCTCGACGGCTCGCTCGCGCGCTACCGCTACCTGCACCTGGCCAGCCACGCCGTCATCGACGAGCGGTTCCCCCAGCTCTCCACCATCGAGCTCTCCCGCGTGGATGGCCGGGGCCGCGGGCAGGACGGCGCCGTGCGGCTGCTCGACGTCTACGGCCTGTCGTTGAACGCGGAACTCGTCGTCCTGAGCGCGTGCAACACGGCGCTTGGCGCACCCGTGGCAGGCGAGGGGTTGGTGGGCTTCGCCAGCGGCTTCCTGCGCGCGGGCGCGGACCGCGTGGTGGCCAGCCTCTGGGCCGTGGACGACCGCGCCGCGGCGGCGTTCATGACGCGGTTCTACGACGGCCTGCTCACGCGCCGTCTGGCGCCGGAATCGGCCTTCCGCGAGGCGCAGCGGGCGATGCGCGCGGACCCGCGGTGGCGGCACCCGAGGGACTGGGCGGCGTGGGTGCTCCTCGGCGCCGCGGCCCCCACGACTCCGTCGTCCACCGCGCAGGCGAAGCCGCTACGGTGACGGCCGGCCCGGCGTGGCCGTGATGCGGAACGCGTACTGGCCCACCAGCTCGCGATCGGCGCCGCGCACGGCCGAGAGCAGCACTTCGTAGTCGCCGGCGGGCAGCAGCCCGGCACCCACCCAGACGTCCACGGCCCCGGTCGCGTTTTTCGTGGCCCCGGCCATCTCGGACACGAGCACCCCGCCCGGGCTCGTCTCGATCCGCACGTCGAACGACGGTGCGTCATCCGCCACCGGGAGCACCAGGTGGATCACCTCGACGCCCGCGGGTCGCTCGACGGACGGCCGGTCCGCCGCCCCTCGCGTGCGCTGGGGATCGAGCACCACGGTGACGGACACCTGGGACGGTGTGGGAACGGGCGCTGGCGCCGGCACGGGTTCGCCTGGCAGCGGCGTCGTGCGATCGTCCAGCGCGCGCCGGAGCTGCTGGTTCTCGATCGCGAAGTACCCGAGGCCGACGGCCAGGACCACGCTGGCCGCGATCGGCAGCCACGCCGGAAGTGCCCATGACCTCGCGGGCAGTGGCGGCGACACCGGCGGCGCGGGTGCGATCCCAGCCCTGACCGACATGCGGCGCTCGTGCAGGGCACGGGCGAACGCCAGCCGCTGCCGGCCGTCCGCACTCAGCTCCAGCCGGGACCGCAGCGTCTGCGCGTCGGTGTCGTCGAGGGCCCCGGCCGCCAGGGCGTCGACGAGATCCACCTCGTGCTCCAGCATCCGGCTGGCGAACTCGTCGTCGGCGAAGAAGCGATCTTCCACGGCCTCGCGCTCCGCCGAGGGCAGGCGGTCCAGCAGGTAGGCCGTCATCAGGCGGTCGTCGGCCGCGTGGTGCGAGTCGCCGGGCACGCTCATGCCTCACCCTCCTCGCCGCGCGTGGCATCGGCGCCGCGGCCCCGTTCGCTGCCCATGCAACCCGCCACGCACTGCTCCAGGCGCTGGCGCATGCGCAGCATCCGGTTGCGCAGGGCAAGGGCCGTCACACCCAGTTCCGTCGCGAGTTGCCGGCGGGCGGGGATTCTCGCGCCCACGTCGCTGCCGTAGTAGGCCAGGAGCTGTCCCCGCCGGTCGACGGGCAGCCGGCCCAGGCAGTGGTCCAGACAATCCAGCGCGGCGTCATCGGCGGTCGCCTCCTGCGGCGATGATCCGGTCCCGAACGCGCCCTCGGCCTTCCGCTCGCGCTCCAGGCGGACGAACGACTCCCGCGCCACGTTCCTGGCCACGCCCAACGCGTAGCTCACGATGTTGTCCACGCGTTCGCCATCGGCCAGCCGCCGGGCCACGCGGTCCAGCACCTCGTCGGCCAATCCCTCGGGATCCAGGCAGCGCTGCCACGCGAAATAGGCCGCCAGGCGCCGGCAGAGGAGCGTGTAGCGCTCGGCGGCGGTCGAGGGATCCGGGTCGAGCTGCCTGAGCAGCACGTCCAGGCGATCGGCGGTGAGCTCTCGGCGTGAGGTGGAAGATTCGCGCGCCATGGCCGCGACACGGCGCGCCCGCGCGCCGGGACGTCAGGAACCGCCCGATTCTAGCAACTCGCCCGGACAAGGCCCGAAGCCGGCAGCTCGTCATCGCCACTCGAAAAGGAGTGGCCCCCGCCCCGGAAGCGTCACGGCCGCAGGCCGTGCAGCGTGACAGCGGAACTTGCCCCAGCCCCAGCCCCAGCCCCGGACCCCGGACCCCGGACCCCGGTTCCCTCTACTCCCGCAGCCCGAACGTCACCAGGACGTTCCCGGCGATGACCGACACGTACTGCTTGCCCTCCACCGTGTAGGTGATGGGCGCCATCACGATCTGGCCGCCGAGCGACGACCGCCACAGCAGCTTGCCGTCCTTCGCGTCCAGCGCCATCACGTGCCCCTCGCGTCCGCCCGTGAAGAGCAGATCGCTGGCCGTCGTCAGCATGCCCGCGTCACTCACGTCGTGCTGGCGGAACTTCCACTTCACCTGGCCGGTCGTGGGGTCCATCGCCATCACGGCGCCGTTGCCCACTTCGTCGGTCCAGTTGTTGATGGGGCCGCGGCGGCCGATGCCCACCGTCGGCGCGCCGGGTGCGGGGGCCACCACGGAGAAGCCGCCGCCGGTGAAGAGCTGCCCGGGCTTGTACTCCGATTCCTGCGGACGGTAGATGGAGCCGTAGTTCTCCCAGGCCGAGAAGTAGAAGAGGCGCGTGCGCGGGCTGAACGACGGCGTGTACCAGTTGGTGCCGCCCTGGTTGCCGGGATACGTCGGCGAGCCCAGCGGCTGCGGCGTCTGGATGGGGCGGCCGTTCGCGTCCAGGCCGCTCGCCCAGTTCACCTTCACGAACGGCGTGCCCTGCAGGAACTTCCCGGTCACGCGGTCCAGCACGTAGAAGTAGCCGTTGCGGTTCGCCCACAGCATCAACTTGGAGGGCACCCCCTTCCACGGCATGTCCACCAGCACCGGCACCTGCACCGAGTCGTAGTCGTAGGCGTCGTTCGGCGTGAACTGGAAGTGCCACTTCAGCGTGCCCGTGTCGGCGTCGAGCGCCACGGCCGAATCCGAATAGAGGTTGTCGCCGGGACGCTGCTTCGCGTTCCAGTCCGGTCCCGGATTCCCGATGCCCCAGTAGGTGAGATTCAGCTCGGGGTCGTAGGAGCCCGTCACCCACACCGGCGCCCCGCCGTGCGCCCAGTCGTCGCCGTCCCACGTGTCGTGGCCGGGTTCGCCGGGCCCGGGAATCGTGTAGAACTTCCAGGCCTCCTTGCCGGTCTTCGCGTCGTAGGCGGCCACGAAGCCGCGGATGCCGTACTCGCCGCCGCCCACGCCCACGAGCACCTTGTCCTTCACGACGAGCGGCGCCAGCGTGATCGAGTACGCCTCGTTCACGTCGGCCACGGCGATGTTCCAGAGCGCCTTCCCCGTGATGCGGTCGATGGCGATGAGGTGCGCGTCCAGCGTGCCCATGAAGAGCGTGTCGCCCAGGATCGCGAGCCCGCGGTTGTTGGCGCCGCAGCACACTTTGGCGGCCTCCGACGGCGTGTGCCGGTACAGCCAGTACATGGCGCCGGTCTTCGCGTCCACGGCCATGGCGTCGTTGGGCCGCTGCGTGAGATACATCACGCCGTCCACTACCAGCGGGCTGGACTGCCAGGCGCCGAACACCTGGTTCTGCAGCACCCACTTCATCTCCAGGCGGCCGACGTTGGCGGGCGTGATCTGGTCCAGCGTGCTGTAGCGCTGGCTGGAATAGGTGCCGCCGTAGGTCAGCCAGTTCTGGGGCTCGGACGCGGCGCGCACGATCCGGTCCGACGTCACCTGCGCGTCGAGCGCCAGGGTGCCGGCCGAGACGAGAGCGGCCAGGGTCAGGGCAAGCGTCGAACGGCTCATTGCGCACCTCGGAGCGACAGCAGGTAGCCGATCACGTCGGCCACCTCGTCGGGACTCAGGGCCTTCGTGGCGGGCGGCATCGGCGATTCCTTGCCGAGCATCACGGTGCTGATGCGGCTCTTCTCGAGGGTCTTCAGCTCGCCGCTGTCGGTGACGAGCTGGACCGAGAACGTGTCCTCGTTCACCCGCCGCCCGCGCACCGACGACTTGTCGATGAGGACGTACACCACCGGGCGGTTGATGGGCAGCATGCCGGTCGTGGGCTCGAGCAGCGCGCGCTGGAGCGCGGCCGGCGTCCGGACGGCTCCGATGTCGCTCAGGTCCGGCGCCGAGGTCCGGGGCTCGGTGCTGCCGGTGCGGTGGCAGGTGGCGCAGCCGCCCTTGCCGGCGAAGAGCGCCCTTCCGCGGTCGATGTTGCCCACCTTCACGGCGGTGCCGTTCGGGTCGAAGCCGGCGCGGATGAGCGCGATGACGGCCCGCGTCTCGTCGGCGGAGAACGAAAAGGCCGGCATGGCGCCGCCGCCCACGCCGCTGGCCAGCACCTTGGCCAGGTCCTCGTCGGTCACGGCCCGCTTGAAGCGGCCCCGGCGCAGGTCCACGCCGTTCACCATGTCCCCGTTGGGGCCGTGGCACAACTGGCACTGGGCGCCGTAGATCCGGACCCCGGCCGTCACGTCGGCGGTGCTGTAGGTGTGGTCCTGGGCCCAGGCGGAGCCGAGACCGGCGGACAGGGCGAGCAGCAGGAACCCGAGATGTCGGGCGATGGGCATGGTCAGGACTTGTACCCGTTCCAGTCGACGCGGCGCAACACGGCCGGGCTCGGACGGGCGCGGCCCGGGCCGGTCGAACGGGACGCCCGCCGCCCTCGTAGACACTGGCGAGCGCGCGGCCGGACCACCGCGCGCGGCGGACGTATCATCGGACTCGGGTTTCCCCTCGTGGTTGGACAGACGCTCGGACACTATCGGATCCTCTCGCCGATCGGCCACGGCGCCATGGGCCAGGTCTTCGCGGCCGAGGACGTGCGGCTCGGCCGGCGCGTGGCCGTCAAGCTGCTGCCGCCCGAGGCGTGCTGCGACCGCGAGGCGGTCGAGCGCTTCCAGCACGAGGCCCGGATCATCTCGTCGCTGAACCACCCGCACATCTGCACGCTGTACGACATCGGCGTCCACGACGGCCGCCAGTTCATGGTGATGGAGCTGCTCGAAGGGGAGCCGCTCGACAAGGTGGTGGCCCGGGGGCCGCTGCCGCTTACCGAGCTCCTGCAGATCGGGGCGGACGTGGCCGGCGCGCTCGACGCCGCCCACCGCCAGAGCGTCATCCACCGCGACATCAAGCCGGCCAACCTGTTCCTCACCGCCGCGAGCGGCGTGAAGGTGCTCGACTTCGGCGTCGCCAAGCTCACCGACCTGGCCGGCGCCAACGACACCACGCGCGCCGGGTCCGACCCCCAGACGGCGCTCGGCACGGCCGTCGGCACCGTGGCCTACATGTCGCCGGAGCAGGCGCGGGGCGAGCCCATCGACACGCGCAGCGACCTCTTCACGCTGGGTGTCGTGCTGTACGAGATGGCCACGGGCCGGCCGCCGTTCCGGGGCGCGACGCCGGCCGTCGTCTTCGAGGGCATCCTCACGAAGACGCCGCCCCCGCCGTCGAGCCTGCGCGTCGGCCTCCCACCGGAGTTCGACCGGATCGTGGCGCGCGCGCTCGAGAAGCGGCCCGACGATCGGTACGGGTCCGCGGCCGACCTGCGGGCGGACCTGAAGCGGCTCGAACACGACACCGAGCACGAAGGCGCCGGCACGCGGGTGTCCCTCCCGATCCCTGCGGTCCCCGCCGGCCGCGGCCTGCGCCGCTGGTGGTGGCTCGGCGCGCCCGTGGCCACGGCGGCGGTCGTGGCCGGGGTGGTCTGGTGGCAGGCGGCCCGAACGCCGGCGCTCCAGTCGCGGGACGCGGTGGTGCTGACGGCCCTGACCAACCGCACCGGCGATGCGATGTTCGACGACACCCTGCGGGAGGCGCTCGCGGTGCAGCTCGGCCAGTCGCCGTACCTGGCCCTGGTCCCGGAGCAGCGCGTGCAGGCCACGCTGCGGCAGATGCAGCGGCCGGCCGACACGGTCGTCGACGCCGCGGTCGGCCGCGAGGTGTGCCAGCGCGTCGGCGCCAAGGCCGTCCTCACGAGCGCGCTCGCGTCGCTGGGCGCCAGCTACGTCATCACGCTCCGCGCGCTCGACTGCGTCACCGGCGACCCCCTCGCCGAGCAGCAGGCGCAGGCCGCCCGCAAGGAGGACGTCCTGCACCAGCTCGGGGAATCCACCCGGATGCTGCGGGAGCGGCTCGGCGAGTCGCTGGCCTCCATCTCGCGCTACGACGCCAACGTCGAGGAGGCGACGACGGCCTCGCTCGAGGCACTCAAGGCCTACAGCCAGGGGATGATCGCCCGGCGCACCGAGGGCGACCTCGCCGCGCTGCCGCTCTTCCGCCGGGCGGTGGAGCTGGATCCGGACTTCGCGCTGGCCCACGCGCGCCTGGGCACGGCCTATTCCAACCTCGGCGACGCCGACCAGACGCGCGCGCACACCATCCGCGCCTTCGAGCTGCGCGAGCGCGTGGGCCAGCTGGAGCGGCTGTACATCGAGGCGCGCTACTACGACGTGGTGCAGCACGACGAGGCCAAGGCCCTCGAGGCCTACCGTGTGTCGATTGCGACCTATCCGTCCGACCACACCTCGCGCGTCAACGCCGCCGCCATCCTCATGAACCGCGGCGAGTACGAACCGGCCACGGCGCTCCTGCGCGAGGCGACCACCCTTGCGCCCGAGGAGCCGCTGGCCGGCGTGAACCTCGGCGAGGTCCTGCTCCAGACCGGCCGCTACGACGAGGCGCGGAAGGAGCTCGAGCGGGTCCTCCAGCTGCGCGACGACGTCCTCGAACACGTCGTGCTGATGACGGCCGCGATCTACTCGGGCGACGCCGAGCTGGAGGCGCGGCAGCGGCAGTGGGCTCTGGCCGTGGACGACCACCCGCAGTCCGCCTCCCTGCTGTGGCAGGTGGCCCTCCACCGCGGACGCGCGGCCGACATGGAACGATGGCTCGCCGGCGTCGAGCGAGCGTTCGAAGGCGCCGGATCCTCGAACGTGGCCGGAGGCGCGCGCGGCCGGACGGCGATCGCGCTGGCGGCGATGGGGCTCGGCGAGCGGGCCCGCGCGGCGCTCGAGCCGGGGCCCGGCCATTCCGAGGTGCCGCTTGGCGACCGGCTGGGCGTGGCGGCGCTGTTGCGCGACGCGGAGCAGGCCCGGCGACTGCTGCCCCTGGCGCTCGACGAGGCCACACGGGCTGGCGACGACCTGGCGGCGCGGTCGGCCCGCGCCCTGGCCGAGGAAGCGGCCGGCCGCTCGGAGGCCGCGGCGACCACGCTGGGCCCGGTAGCCCGCCGCATGGGCCACGAAGGCGACGTCCTGCTGCATGGCTACCTCGCGCTGCAGGCCGGGCGGCTCGACGACGCCGCGGCCGACTTCGAGTGGCTCCGCACCGGGGCCGGCAAGACGCTGACGGCCACGCATGGGCTCGCCCGGTACTGGCGGGCGCTCGCGCTCGACCGCGCGGGCAGGACCGACGAGGCGCGTCAGGCCTACGCGGACTTCCTGGAGTTCTGGAAGACGGCGGACGCCGAGGCGCCGATCGTGGTCAGCGCCAAGACCGCGCTCGCGCGGCTAGGATCGTAGCCACCCATGGCCCCGGTCTCGATCGACGCCTACATCGCCGCCGCTCCCGCCGACGTGCAGCCGGTGCTCACCCGCATCCGTCAGGCCGTGCGCCGGGCCGTGCCCGACGCGACCGAGTGCATCAGCTACCGGATGCCTGCGCTCCGCCGGAAGAGGGTGTGCCTTTACTTCGCCGCGTTCAAGAAGCACATCGGCGTGTACCCGCCCGTGAAGGGCAGCGCCACGCTGCAGAAGCGGCTGGCCCGGTACCGCGGCCCGAAGGGCAACCTGCAGTTCCCGCTCGACGAGCCCATGCCCTACGCCCTCATCGGCCAGGTGGCCAAGGTGCTCGCCCGGGACTACGGCGGGTAGGGTCCGGCCCGGGCCCCTGTCGCCGCCGCTTTGCTGCCGAGGCTGCGTGCTAGCATCCCGAAGATGACCGCCCGTTGCCGGCCGTTCGCGCTGGGTGCCGTGTGGCTGCTGCTGGTCGCCGGCACCGCCGCCGCGCAGGCGCCCGTGGCCTACCGCGTGTCCTTCCCCTCGCCGGAGCACCGGTGGATGCAGGTGGAGGCGACCTTCCCCGACCTGCCGGCCGGCACCCTGCAGGTCCGGATGAGCCGGAGCTCCCCGGGCCGCTACGCCCTGCACGAGTTCGCGAAGAACGTGTTCGACGTGCAGGTGAAGGACGGCAAGGGCCGCCCGCTCACGCCGCTCCGGCCGAACCTCCACCAGTGGGACGTGCCCGGCCACGACGGCACCGTCGTCGTGACCTACCGCGTGTTCGGAGACCGCACCGACGGCACCTACCTCAGCGTGGACGCGACGCACGGGCACCTGAACATGCCCGCGTCGCTCATGTGGGCCCACGGGCTCGAGCAGCGCGCCGCCGGGGTGGAGTTCGTGCCGCCGCCGGGCAAGACGTGGAACGTGGCCACGCAGCTCTTCCCCACGGGGAACCCGCTCGTCTTCACCGCGCCGAACCTGCAGTACCTGATGGACAGCCCGACCGAGGTCGGCACCTTCACGATGCGCGTCTTCACGGTGGACGACGGCAAGGAGCCGCCCGAGACGTTCAGGATCGCCCTGCACCACGACGGCACCGACCAGGAGGCCGACGCCTTCGCGAAGGACGTCGAGAAGATCGTGCGCGAGGAGCTGCAGGTCTTCGGCGAGTTCCCGCGCTACGACGGCGGCACCTACACGTTCCTCTCCGACTACCTGCCGTGGGCCAACGGCGACGGCATGGAGCACCGGAACAGCACCGTCCTCTCGTCGCCGGGCGCGCTTCGCAGCCCCGGCCAGCGCGCGGGCATTCTCGGGACCGTCGCGCACGAGTTCTTCCACAGCTGGAACATGGAGCGCATCCGCTCGCGCGGCATCGAGCCCTTCAACTTCGAGGACGCGAACATGTCCGGGGAGCTGTGGTTCGGGGAGGGCTTCACCAGCTACTACGACGCCCTCATCACCCAGCGCGCGGGCCTCCAGAGCGTGGAGGCCATGCTGGCCGACTACGCGGGCCTGGTGAACGCCGTCACGCTGTCGCCCGGACGCACGTTCCGGACGGCCGAGCAAATGTCGCAGCTGGCGCCGTTCGTGGACGCCGCCGTCAGCATCGATCGGACGAACTGGCAGAACACCTTCATCTCCTACTACACGTGGGGCGCCGCGCTGGGCCTGGCGATGGACCTGTCGCTTCGCGACATGACGAGCGGCAAGGTGACGCTCGACGACTACATGCAGCTCATGTGGCGCGAGTACGGCGTGCCGGGCATGAAGGCCCCGCCCGGCGTCGTGGCCAAGACCTACACGATGGAGGACCTGCAGGGCCGGCTGGCGCAGCTCTCGGGCAACGCGGTCTTCGCGCGCGAGTTCTTCTCGAGCTACGTGCAGGGCCACGACGTGCCCGACTACGCGCGGCTGCTGGCCAAGATGGGCCTCGTGATGCGCAAGCGCGCGGCCGGCAAGGCGTGGCTCGGCGCGGCGCCGCTCCAGGCGTCCGCCGGCGGGCTCCGCGTGGGCGTGGTGCCGTTCGACTCCCCGCTGTACAAGGCCGGGCTGGCACAGGACGATCAGATCGTGGCGCTCGACGGCGTGGCCGTCGCCAACCCACAGGCCGTGAGCGAGGTCCTGTCGAAACACGCGCCCGGCCAGGCGATTCCCATCCGATTCGTCCGCTGGAGCGGCGGCGATCCGGTGACGGCGTCGGTCACGCTGGAGGAAGATCCCCGCATCGAGATCGTGACGGCCGAGTCCACCGGGGCCGCCGTGACGCCCGAGCAGAAGTCGATGCGCACGGCGTGGCTGGCGTCCAAGGTGCGCCGGTAGGCGCGCGTTCGCGAGGAGTGCCCATGTTCCGATACGCCTTCGCCGTCGTCGTCGCCGCGGCCTGGCTCGCCGCGCCGTCCTCCGCCGCCGGCCAGCCTCCCGTCACCGCGGAGGAGATGGCCCGGATTCCCCGGATCACGGTCAAGGAGTTCACGCCCCTCCACGCGAAGGGCGCCGTGCTGACCATCGACGTCCGCGACCCGCACGGCTACGACGCGGGGCACATCCCGGGCGCCATGAACGTCTCGATCGTGGACATCGAGATCATGGCCAACAAGGTGCTGCGCGACAAACGGCCCGTCGTCGCGTATTGCTCGTGTCCCGACGAGCACGCCAGCCTCACCGTGGCGGCCAAGCTGGCCCGGGTGGGCGTGAAGGACATCAAGGTCCTCGTGGGCGGGTGGGACGCCTGGAAGAAGAGCGGCGGCAAGGTGGAGCTGACGCCGACGCAGTAGGGGCGCGCCCGCTCTCGCGCTACACTGGAACGACCCGGCCGGCTTCGCGGCCCCTCGACGATCCCAATGCCCATGACGACCAGACCCGCGTCCCTGATGTTTCTCTCCGCCGCCGCCCTCGCCGCGGCGTCCTGGATCGCCGTGCTCGACGCCCGCGCCGCGCAGATGAAGAACGCCAGCGAAGGCGTCTACACCGAGGCGCAGGCCACCCGCGGGCGCGACCTGTACGACAGCTCGTGCGCGAGCTGCCACGAGCTCAGCAAGTTCAAGGGGCCGGACTTCATGAACGCCTGGAGCGACAAGCCGATGACCGAGCTCCACACGGCGGTCATGTCCATGCCCATGGACGCGCCGGGGAGCATGAGCCCGCAGGAATACGCGGACATCATCGCCTACTTCCTGAACCTCAACGGCTACAAGGCCGGCTCGGCCGAGCTGGCCGGCACCGAAGACGCCATCAAGGCCATCAAGATCGACGCCAAGCAGTAGCGGCGCCGCGACGCTCCCGCTGCCGCGTCAGGGCACGATGGCCATGGCGCGCACGGGCGCGCCGCTGCCCCCGCCGATCTTCATTGGCAGGGCGATGACCACGGCGCCGCGCAGCGGCAGCCGTTCGAGCGCTGTCAGGTTCTCCAGCCCGGGGATGTTCTTCGCATACAGGGCGCGGTGCGTCTCGAAGGCGGTGGACGGGCCGTAGTCGATGCTCGCCGTGTCGATGCCGAGCGCGCGGATGGGCCGGTTGTCGGCGATCCACCGGGCGGCGTCCGGATGCAGCCCCGGGAAGTGCAGTTGCCGGGCGCCCTCCTCCCCGCGCGCGGCCGTCCCCAGATAGCCCACCGCGTCAGGCCAGCGGCGCGAGAAGCCCGTGCGCAACAGCAGGATCGCGTCGGCCGGGATCGGGCCCTGCTCGCGCTCGACCCGCGCCAGATCCTCCACCGTCACCTGGTAGTCCGCGTCCTTCTCCGCCGCGGCGGTCACGTCCACGACGTACGCCTCGCCGACCAGCCGGTCGAGCGGAATCTGGTCCACCGACTGCGCGCCCTCCGAGAAGTGGACGGGCGCGTCCAGGTGCGTGCCCCCGTGCTCGGAGGAGAAGAAGTTGTTGGCGGCGTAGTAGTAGCCGCCGGGCGTGACGCCGTCGGCGACCACGTCCAGCCGGAACGGATCGGCCGTGGGCCAGAAGATGGTGGACTTGTCGTAGGTGTGCGACAGGTCCACCAGCGTGCCGGCCGGCAGCGCGGCCTTGGCCTCGGCGGGGGCGGCGGGCGGCGCGGGCGCCGTGCAGGCCGCGGCAGCCACGGCGGCGGCGATCGCGAGGGCGAGCTTCATCGTCGGCTCCTTTCCCGACCTGGTCGAGGTCAGGGTTCCATGGCGCGGGCGACTTCGTCCTCGACGAACGCCCGCCAGTCCTCGGCGGTCTGCACTTCGAAGACGCCGCGCATGCGGTAGTGCCCCAGGCCGCAGAGCTGCGAGCAGCCGAGTTCCCACGTCCCGGTCGTCACCGGCGTGAACCAGGTCGTGGTGGGCAGGCCGGGCGCGATGTCCTGTTTCACGCGCATCGTCGCCAGCGTGAAGCTGTGGATGACGTCCTTGCTCGACAGGTGCACGACGATCGGCCGGTTCACGGGCACGGCCAGGAGCCCGATGATGACGAAGTCGTCCTTGCCGTCCGGGTCGGTCCTGTCGATGCCCAGGGGATCGGCCGGCGTGATGAGGCGCGGCTCGGTCCGGCCGAAGCGGCCGTCGAGGCCCGGGTAGTGCACGTTCCACGCGAACTGCTCGCCCACGACGCGGACTTCCACGGCGCCCTCGGGAGGCGGCGCGGCCCGGTGGATCCACGCCGGCAGGGCCTCGCCCGCCAGGAGCCACACGTCCCCGAGGACGACGGCCGCCATGATGGCCATGGGCCAGCCGCCCGCCGCGGGGCGGACCGGGGCGGCGTCGTCTCGCGCGCGGAACCGCACGAGGATGAAGGCGAAGATGACCAGCCAGCCGGCGAAGACCAGCGCGGCTTCCACGTGGGCGGCCGACAGGACGCCGTCGAACTCGGCCGCGTGCGCCGACGCCGCCGCCGGCAGGAACCGCGCCAGCCACGCGCCCATCAGGGCGTCTCCACGGAGGCGCGTGACGCCGCGCCCGCCTGCTGCAGTCGATCGTGGCGAACGACGGCGACGGCGCCGCGGACGAGCCCGGCCACCACGACGACGGCCACCAGCGCCAGTACGGCGACGCCCGCCTGGAGGCCGCTGGTGAGGAGCGCGTCCAGCGGACGCGCGCACACCACGCACGCCACCATCGGGAGGCTCACCCCAGGTACAGCCCGGCCACCGTGGTGACCCACAGCACGAGCATCAGCACCCAGTAGCGCTGCAGCATGGCGCCGCGCCGGGCGCGCTGCTCGGCCGGCACCGGATCCACGGCGATCCAGATGGCGGCTGCCGTGCCGCCGGCCACCAGGGCCGCAATCGTGCCGTTCAGCACGTACCAGCAGGCCAGGGGCACGCTCGTGGACGGGGCGTAGCCGATGCTGGCGAACCAGCTCCCGATGTACCAGCACCGCCAGACGAACGCCGTCCCCGCGAGCACCACGAGCCAGGAGAAGCGCGACATGCCGCCCAGGGGCACGCCGGCGCCCGAGAGCCGCCGGGCCTGCATCACGGCGAAGCCGAGCCACATCGTGCGGAACCAGTGATCCACCGAGTAGGGCCAGTCGGCCGCCGGGCTCGTGAGCCAGGGGGCGTCCCAGGAGACGCTGCCGATGCGCAGGAGCACGTAGCCGGAGAAGAGCGCCCCGTAGAACATGACGATCGACCCGATGAAGAGCCACATCGCCGTGAGGGCCGCGCGGCCCTCTCGATCGTCCAGTGCGATCGCCGTCATGCGCGTTCCTCTCCGTACCGATACGGCGGCCCCGTGACCTCAGGGACGACCGCGAAGTTCCCGGACGGCGGCGGCGACGTCGTGGTCCATTCCAGCGTCGTCGCCCGCCAGGGGTTCTCCGCCGGCGCACCGCGCCGCGCCGACCATAGCACATTTCCCAGGAAAATCAGCTGGAACAGCCCCAGCGCCACCGCGCTCCACGTCATGTGGGGATTCCAGGCCAGCGTGGGCTCGGCCAGCTCGTACTGCAGGCCCGCGTCGTAGAGCCGCCGGTTCACGCCCATCAGCCCCATGAGGAACATGGGCAGGAAGATCGCGTTCATCCCCACGAACGATCCGACGAAGTGCACCAGGCCCAGCGCCTCGTTCAGGCGCCGGCCCGTGACCTTCGGGAACCAGTGGTAGGCGGCGGCGAAGAGCGCGAACATCGTGCCCGGCGCGACCAGGTAATGGAAGTGGCCCACGACGTAGTAGGTGTCGTGGAGGATCACGTTGCTCGGGCCCAGGCCCAGCGGCAGGCCGGTCACGCCGCCCAGTCCGAACATCGGCAGGAAGGCCAGGGCGAAGCACATGGCGGTCGTGTAGCGGATGGCCCCGCCCCACAACGTGACGACCAGGCAGGTGATGAGGATCACCGACGGAATCGACACCGCGATGGTGGTCACCTGGAAGAAGCTGCTGAGCGTGGTGCTCATGCCCGTCAGGAACATGTGGTGCGCCCAGACCACCATCGACCACGCCCCCAGCGCCACCACGGCGCCCACCATCAGGCCGTAGCGCCACAGGGTGCGCCGCGCGTGCGACGTGATCACTTCCGCCACGACGCCCATCGCCGGCAGCACGAGCACGTACACCTCCGGGTGCGCCAGGAACCAGAACAGGTGCTGCCAGAGCAGCGGGTTTCCCCCGCCCGACACGGGCAGCGGCGTGTTGTTCACGGCCAGGCCCGTCGGCAGGAAGACGCTCGATCCGGCCACGCGGTCCATCAGCTGGTAGAGGGCCGCCGCCTGGAGCGCCGGGAACGCCAGGAGCAGCAGCAGCGCGGTCACGGCCTGCGACCACACGAAGAAGGGCAGGCGCATCAGCGTCAGCCCGGGCGCGCGGTAGGCCACCACGGTGGACACGATCGAGATCGCGCCGAGCATCGACGACACGCCCAGGAGGAAGACCCCAATCAGCCAGATGGTCTGGCCGGACGAGGCGATGACGGCCAGCGGCGGATACGACGTCCAGCCCGAGTTGGCCGCGCCGCCCGGCAGCGCGAAGCTGGCCGCCATCATCACGCCGGCCACCACGTAGACGACGTAGCCGAGCGTGCTGAGGCGGGGCGTGGCCAGGCCGGACGCGCCGATCTGCAGCGGCACCAGGTAGGAGCCCAGCGCGCCGACGGCCATCGGGACCACGGCGAGGAAGATCATCACCGAGCCGTGCATGGCCACGAGCTGGTAGTAGAACTCGGGGAGCAGGATGCCGCCAGGGGCGTTGGTCTCGCCGAAGATCGCGGTGGCAATCGGGATCGGCTGCCCGGGCCACGCGAGCTGCCACCGGAAGAGCAGCATCAGCAGGAAGCCCACGAGCAGGAACACCCCCGACGTCGCGGCGTAGGCCAGGCCGAGGGTCTTGTGGTTCAGCGGGCGCATCGAGGCGAGCGAGCGCGGCGCCTGGGGCCGCCTGCCGCCGCCGCCGGGCGCCCGAACTCGCCCTTACAATAGCGCCATGCTGCGTTCCCCGCACACCGCGCTTGCGCTGTTTCTGGCGATCGCGATCGTCTCGCCCATGGCCGACACCCCCGCCGCCCAGAGCCCGGAGCCCATCCGTTACACGCTCCGCTTCCCCGCGCCTTCCACGCATTACGTCGAGGTGGAGGCCGTCTATCCGACCGACCGGAAGCCGGAGCTGGACCTGATGATGGCGGTCTGGACGCCGGGGTCCTACCTGGTCCGCGAGTACGAGCGCCACGTGGAGGCGCTGACTGCGACCGGTGACGGCGGGCGGCCGCTGGCCGTCGTGAAGCCGGTGAAGAACCGGTGGCGGGTGACGACGGGCGGGGCGCCGGCCATCACCGTCCGCTACCGGGTCTACGGGCGCGAGATGACGGTCAGGAACAACTGGATCGAGGCCGGCTTCGCCATGTTGAACGGCGCGCCGACGTTCATCACCCTGCCCGACGGCCTGGCGCGCCCGCACGTGGTCACGCTGGAACTGGCGTCGGGCTGGCGGGCGGAAGCGACGCCGCTCATGCCCGTCGCCGGCCGGCCCCACACCTACCAGGCCGAGAACTTCGACACGCTGGTGGACAGCCCGATCATCGCCGGCACCCCCATGATCAAGACCTTCGAGGTGGACGGCAAGGCGCACCACCTGGTGCTCGAGGGCGATCCGTCGCTGTTCGACGCGGACCGCGCGGCGGGCGACCTCCGGAAGATCGTGGAGGCCGGGAAGGCCGTGATGGGGCGCCTCGACTATCCCCACTACTACTTCCTGAACATGGTCACCGAGGCCGGCGGCGGCCTGGAGCACAAGAACGCGTTCCTCACGATGTCGAGCCGCTACGCCACCAGGACACGCCGCTCGTACGTCGGCTGGCTCCACCTGGCCGGCCACGAGTACTTCCACAACTGGAACATCAAGCGGCTGCGGCCGGTGGAACTCGGGCCCTTCGACTACGAGCACGAGAACTACACGAAGGGCCTGTGGGTGGGCGAGGGCTTCACCGACTACTACGGCGCGATCCTGGTCCGCCGCGCGGGTCTCTCCACGCTGCAGGAATACCTCGACGAGCTCTCGGGCTCGATCGAGCGGGTGCAGATGCGCGGGGGCCGGGCGGTGCAGTCGGTGGACATGGCGTCGTTCGACACGTGGATCAAGCAGTACCGGCCCGACGAGAACAGCACGAACACGAGCATCGACTACTACGACAAGGGCGCGACGATCGCGTTCCTGCTCGACGCCAAGATCAGGAAGGCCACGTCCGGCGCCAAGACGCTCGACACGGCCATGCGCCTGGCCTACGACCGCTACTCGGGCCCGAAGGGCTACACGCTCGATCAGTTCCAGTCCACGATGGGCGAGACGGCGGGGCAGGACCTGACGCGCTGGTTCGCCGACGTGGCCGACAGCACGAAGGAACTCGATTTCAGCGAGGCCCTGGACTTCTACGGGCTGCGCTTCGCGCCCGTGGACCTCACGAACGCCCGCGCCACGATGGGCGCGTCCACCAGGTCCGACGGCGGCCGGCTCGTGGTCACGGTGGTCCGCCGCGACACGCCGGCGTACGACGCCGGCCTGAACGTGGACGACGAGATCCTGGCCATCGACGACGTGCGCGTCAGGGCCGACGGCCTGACGGCCCGGATGGATCAGTACAAGCCCGGCGACCGGATCCGCCTGCTGGTCGCGCGCCGGGACCGCCTGACGACGCTCGACGTCACGCTCGCGCCAGAGCCCGGCCGGCCCTGGCGGCTGCAGGTGCGGCCGGATCAGACGGCCGAGCAGAAGGCGCGCGTCGCGGCCTGGCTGGGTCTCTAGGTTCGGCCCGGGGCCAGGCGCCCCTACTCCTCCCGCATGACCAGCGCGGGATCGATCCGGGCGGCCCGGGCGGCCGGCCGCCACGCGGCCAGGGCGGCCACCACGCCCAGGACCGCGACGGCCGCCGCGAACGTGGCCGGGTCCGCGGGCGAGACGCCGAACAGCATCGACTGCAGGAGCCGGGTGGCGCCCAGCGCGGCGAGGACGCCCGCGGCGAGTCCGGCGGCCACGGCGGGGCCGATGCTGGCGGCCATCAGCGTCCGGACGTTGCCGGGTGAGGCGCCCAGGGCCATCCGGATGCCGATCTCGCGTCCGCGCCTGGCCACGGCGTAGCTCAGGATGCCGTAGACGCCGAGGGCCGCGAGCACCAGGGCCATCACGCCGAACGCCGCCACGATGGTGAGCGCGAAGCGGCGGCTGGCGGTGGAGCGGGCCACGTTGGCGCTCAGCCGCGACATCTCCACCGGCACGGTGGGATCGAGCGCGCGCCACGTCTCGCGCAGCGCGGCGACCACGCCCTCGGGCTCGACGCCGGGCTGCAGACGGACCGCCGTCGTCAGCCCGTAGCGCGTGCGCATCGGCAACTGGCGGTAGTCCACGAAGACCTCGGGTTGCGCCTCGTCCGCGAGGTCGCGGACGCGCATGTCGTCCACCACGCCCACGATCGTCAGCCACGGGTTGACCTCGTCCATTCCCGCGAAGCGCAGGCGCTGGCCGATCGGGTCCCTGCCGGCGAAGTGCTTGCGCACGAGCGCGTCGTTCACGATGGCCGCCGGTTCGGCGCCGGCGACGTCGCGCGCGTCGAAGCGCCGACCTCGCAGGAGCCGCGCACCGATGGCGTCGAAGTAGCCGTCGCTGGCCACGCGGTACAGCGCGGACTGCGCGACCCAGTCGTCCTTCACGTCGTCCCAGTTCTGGCCGTCCAGCATGAAGCCGCCGTTCGCGTCGAGCCCGCTCATCGGCGGCGCGTTGACGAGTCCCACCCGCGCCACCCCGGGAACGGCCGCCGCGCGTGCGAGCCACGCCTCGTACAGCCGTGACGCGCCGTCGGGACCGTCGGCGTGTCCGCCCGGCACGGTCGTCTCCACCGTGAGGACGCCCTCGGCGACGAAGCCCGGATCGACCGTCAGCAGCGACAGGAGGCTCCGGCCGAGGAGCGCCGCCGACACCACCAGCAGCAGGGCCACGGCGATCTCGAGCGCCACCAGTCCCTGGCGCGCCGCGCCGCCGCGGGCCGCGGTGCCCGTCCTGCCGCCCGCGGCGAGCGTTTCGGCCGTGGAGCGCCTCGACAGGTGGAGGGCCGGGAGCAGGCCGAAGACGACGGGCGTCACGAGCGCCAGGGCCGCGGCGAATCCCGCGCTGCGCCAGTCCATGCCGACCTCCGCCAGCCGCGGAATCGACGCTGGCGCGAGCCGGACGAGCACGCGCACGAGCGCGGTGGCCCCGGCCAGCCCGACGACCACGGCACCGGCGGCCAGGACCAGGTTCTCCACGAGCAGCATCCGCACCAGGTGCGTGCGCCTGGCGCCGAGCGCCACGCGCATGCTGAACTCGCGCACCCGGTCGGCCCCCCGGGCGATGACCATGTTCGCCACGTTCGCGCACGTCGCCAGGAGCACGACGCCGACGCCCGCCAGGAGCACGAGGAGCACCTGCCGCGCGCCGCGCACCGAGTACTCGAGGAGCGGGATGACGCTGGCGTCGGTCCCGTCGTTCTCGGCGCCGTAGGTCGCTTCGATCCGCTGCGCGATGGTGGTCATCTCCGCCTGGGCGCTGGCCACGGTGGCGCCCGGACCGAGCCGCGCCACCACCCGGTAGTTGTGGGCCGTCCTGGACGAGGTGTCCGCCTGCGACTCGAGGGGGAACCAGACATCCGCCCCGGCGGGGTAGGCGAAGCCCTCGGGCATGACGCCCACGACCGGGGCGCGCTGGCCATCCACCTCGAGGCTGAGCGCCCCCAGGTCCGTCCGGCCGCCGAGCACGCGCGTCCAGAACCCGTGACTGACGACCACGGCGGGCGGGCCGTGCAGCGCCGACTCTTCCGGGGTGAACGGGCGTCCCAACGTGGGCTCGGCCCGGAACACCGTGAAGAACTGGCGCGTGACGGCGTAGACGCCGGTGACCACCGGCTCCTGGCCGCCGATCACGGTCGTCCGTCCGCCGCTCCAGGCCGCGAGCGCCGAGAACGACGAGGCGGCCTCCCGCCAGTCGCGGAAGTTCGGGGCCGAGACGCCGACGGTGCGGGAGCGGGCCGTGGCCTCCCAGACCGTGACGATGCGGTCCGGGTCCGGGTACGGCAGCGCTTTCAACAGCACGCCGTCCACGACGCTGAAGACGGCAATCGTGCACCCGACCCCCAGTGCGAGGAGCAGGCCGGCCGCAGCCGTGAACGAGGGGGTCCGGAGGAGGCTACGAACGGCCGTGCGCAGGTCCGCGAACATGACAACGGTTTGACGGGGCCCGGCGCCCGCGAGTTGCCGCAGTGCCCAACCTTCGTGGCGCCGATAACGTCTACAGATCCGTTCGCATGCCGTCCGCCACCGCCCCGAAGCCGTCCGTCCCAACCGTCGTCCTCGTGGCGGCCCTGTCCGCCGTCGCGGCCGTCCCCACCCTCGGCGCCACCCGGGCCGCCGCCGAGGCGCAGGCCGTGTCCTCCGGCGGCCCCATCGTGATCGACGGACGCTTCGACGAGCCCGTCTGGACGAGCGCCCCCGTGATCGGCGAGTTCGTGCAACGCGAGCCGGCCGAGGGGGCCGAGCCCTCCGAACGAACCGAAGCGCGCCTGGCCTACGACGACGGCGCGCTGTATGTGGCCATCCGGGCGTTCGATCGCAATCCGACCGGCATCGTGGGCCTGTTGACGCGCCGTGACGAGTCGTCGCCCTCCGACTGGGTGAAGGTGGTGGTGGACTCGTTCCACGACCGGCGCACGGCGTACGAGTTCGCCGTGAACCCGGTGGGCGTCAAGGCCGACCGGTACTACTTCAACGACGGCCAGGACGACTCGAGCTGGGACGCGGTCTGGGACGTCCAGGTGGCGAGGGACGCCGAGGGCTGGCGCGCCGAGTTCCGGATTCCGTTCTCGCAGCTCCGCTTCGCGAAGGGCGGCGGCCCCGTGGGCCTCGCCATCATCCGCCAGATCCCGCGCGAGAACGAGATCTCCACGTGGCCCCTCATCGCGCGCAGCGTCAACGGCTTCGTGTCGCAGTTCGGCGACGTCACCGGCATCCGACCCGGCGGCTCCGGGAAACGCCTGGAGCTCATGCCGTACTCCCTTGGCTCGCTCGATGTCGAGACGAAGGAGGCTGGCAACCCGCTGTCCACGCGGACGGACCCGGGCGCGGCGCTCGGCCTCGACCTCAAGTACGCCGTCACCCCCGGCCTCACCCTGACGGCCACCCTGAACCCGGACTTCGGCCAGGTGGAAGCGGACCCGGCGGCCCTCAACCTGAGCGCCTTCGAGTTGTTCTTCTCCGAGCGGCGCCCGTTCTTCGTCGAAGGCTCCGGCGTGTTCCGCTTCAACATGGACTGCAACGACGGCAACTGCACGGGCCTCCTGTACTCGCGCCGGATCGGGCGCGCGCCGCAGGGATCGCCCGACACGGCCGACGACGAGTACTCCGCCTCACCCACGGCGGCCACCATCCTGGGCGCGGCCAAGCTCACGGGCCGCGTGGGCGCGTTCTCGGTGGGCGCCCTGAGCGCCGTCACGCAGCAGGAACGGGCGACGATCGCGGCCGGCTCCCTGCGCCGCCAGCAGGTGGTGGAGCCGCTGACGTCGTTCAACGTGATGCGCGTCCGCCACGAGTTCGCCGACAACTCGAACCTGGGCGTGATGCTCACGAGCACGACCCGGCAGAACACGGGCGACACGCGGTTCCTCGGCGATCAGTCCCTCGCCGGCGGCGTGGACTACGACTGGCGGGTCTGGCAGCGCTACAGCGTGCAGGGCTTCCTGGCGGCCAGCCGCGTCACGGGCGACGCCGAGGCCATCACGCGCCTCCAGGAGAACGCCGTCCACTACTTCCAGCGGCCCGATGCGGACTACCTGGACCACGACCCGGCCGCCACGTCGCTCACGGGCCACGCCGGCTCGGTGAGCCTCCAGAAGATCGGCGGCGAGCGCCTGCGCTTCTCGGCCAACTACGGTTACAAGAGTCCCGGCTTCGAGACCAACGACCTGGGCTTCCAGCGCCGGGCGGACGAACGGACGATCGGCCACTGGGTGCAGTGGCGCGACAACAACCCCGGCCGCTTCAAGCGGACCTTCGCCATCAACTTCAACGAGTGGGCGGGGTGGAACTTCGGCGGCGACCGCCTCTACAGCGGCGGCAACATCAACATGCACTGGCAGTGGCAGAACAACTGGCGCAACGGCTTCGGCGTGAACCTGAACGGCTCCGAGCTGCGCGACCGCGCCACCCGCGGCGGGCCGGCGGTGCTGGCCGGCCAGGGCTGGGGCATCTGGCACTACGTCCAGGCCGACGATCGGCGGCGCGTGTTCCTGGGCTACGACGGCTTCGTCGGCGGGAACGCCGACGGCTCCACGAGCTTCAACGCCAGCCCCCGGCTCACCTGGCGCCCGAGCCAGTCCGCCCGCGTCGAGGCCGGATTCCGGTACAACCGCAACAACGACAACGCCCAGTGGGTGGAGAACGTCACCGACGACGACGGCCGCGTCCACTACGTGTTCGGCCGCCTGCGCCAGCGCACCGTGGCCATGACCGTCCGCGCCAACTACACCCTCAGCCCGAACCTGTCGCTCCAGAGCTACGCCGAGCCGTTCGTGTCGGCCGGCCGCTACGAGGACTACTCGGAGCTCGCCTCGGCCCGCGCCGGATCCTTCGACGACCGCTTCCGCCCGTACGCCTACGACGACAACGCGGACTTCAACTTCCGCTCCTTCCGCACCACCAACGTGCTGCGCTGGGAATACCGGCCGGGCTCCTCGCTGTTCGTGGTCTGGCAGCAGGGCCGCCAGGGTGACGGCGACCGGGGCGACTTCCGCTTCGGCCGCGACTTCGGCGACCTCTTCTCCACCCCCGCGCACAACACCTTCCTGGTCAAGTTCAGTTACTGGTTCAACTACTGACGCCCATCGGGTCCAGGGTCCCGGGTCCCGGGGCCCGGGCACCGGGCCTCGTGGGTCATCTGATACCCTCATGGGCGCGCGGAGCCGGTCCCTGGGGGCCGGCGGCCGGCGGGAGGGGTCATGAGTTCTGTACGGATCTGGGCGGGGGCGCTGGCGTGCCTCGGAGTGGTGGTGATGTCGGACGCGTGGGCGGGCGGAGGTGTCTCGGCGCAGCAGAAGCCCGCGGCGCCGCCGGCGGCCGTCGTCGGGAACGTGGAGCACGGGCGCTACATCGTCGAGTCGATCGCGCACTGCGCCGAGTGCCACTCCACCCGTGACTCGGAGGGCAACATCATCGAATCCACGCGGTTCCACGGCGGCCCGATGCCGGCGCGCGTGCCGTGGCCGGCCGACTGGCCGGTGATGGTGCCGCCCATCGCCGGGCTGCCGGGCTACTCCGACGAGCAGGCGGTGCGCCTGCTCACCGAGGGCGCCATCCGGCGCAACGGCACCCGCGCGCGGGCGCCGATGCCGCGCTTCCGGATGACGCCGCAGGACGCCGCCGACGTCATCGCCTTCATGCGGGCCCGGTAGGTCCGATGGGGAAGGGACGGCTCGAAGCCTTCAGCGACGGCGTCCTCGCCATCATCATCACCATCATGGTGCTGGAGTTGAAGGTGCCGCACGGCGACGAGCCGGCGGCGCTCCAGCCGCTGTGGGGCGTGTTCCTCAGCTACGTCCTGAGCTTCGTCTACCTCGGCATCTACTGGAACAACCACCACCACATGCTGCACACGGTGAGACAGGTCACCGGCGGCATCCTGTGGGCGAACCTGCACCTGCTGTTCTGGCTCTCGCTGGTCCCGTTCGTCACCGCGTGGATGGGCGAGAACCACTTCACGGCCTGGCCGACGGCACTCTACGGCGTGGTGATGCTGATGGCGGCCATCGCCTACTGGGTGCTGCAGCGCACGATCATCGCGGCGCAGGGCCCCGAGTCGCTCTTGAAGCGGGCCGTCGGCGGCGACTGGAAGGGCAACCTCTCGCCGCTCCTGTACGTGATCGCCATCCTCGTGGCGATGCCGATGCCGGCCCTGTCGCTGGCGATCTACGCGGCCGTGGCCGTGATCTGGCTGGTGCCCGACCGCCGCATCGAGCGCGTGATACGCGAGGCCTGACCCGCCCGGGCGCGTCCGGGTCCGGCTTCAGTCAGGCTCGACGCCGGCCGTGCCCATCGAGACGTCCGCCAGGCCGGAGCGGATCATGACGGCGTAGATCACGACGCCCGGGAACGCGACCAGCGTGGTCAGCAGGTAGAAGTTCACGAACCCCATCGCGTCGATGAGCGAGCCCGCCGTGGTGGCCGTCAGGAAGCGGCCGGCGATGCTGGCCGCCGCCGACAGCAGCGCGTACTGCGTGGCGGTGTAACGCAGGTTGCACAGCGCCGAGAGATACGCCACCACCGTTACGCCGCCGATCCCGCTGGCGAAGTTCTCGAAGCCGATGGCGCCGGCCATCCCGAGATTGCTGTGGCCGTAGGCCGCGAGCGCCGCGAAGCTGAAGTTCGACACCGCCATCAGCACGAGGCTCACGAGCACCGATCGCTTCATGCCGAGTGACGCGGACAGGACGCCGCCCACGAAGACGCCCGCGAGAAGCGCCGCGAAGCCCACGCCCACGTCGTAGAAGGCGATCTCGTCGTTGGTGAACCCCAGCGTCTCGAAGAGCAGGCGCAGCGTGAGGTTCGCCAGCGTGTCGCCGATCTTGTGGACCAGGACGAAGGTGAGCACCACCAGCGCACCGCGCCGCTTGAGGAACTCGGCCAGGGGGCTGAAGTAGTTCGCCACGCCCTGGACGAGCCCGGTCGTCGGCTTCGGCGGCTGCCGGCGCGCGGGTTCGCCCATCACGGCGCCCGCGAGCATCGCCGGCAGCGCGAAGAGCGTGGCGGCGGTGTAGGCGGCGGCCCACCCGTAGCGCGCCGCCACCACGAGCGCCAGCGCGCCGGACGCGGCCGAGCCGACGCGCCAGCCGTACTGCGACATCCCCGAGCCCACGCCGAGCTGCCGGGGCTCGAGGAGTTCGATCCGGTAGGCATCGATGACGATGTCGAACGTGGCGCCGAGGATGCCGACCAGGATCGCGGCGGTGGCCACCTGCGGCAGCGACGTCACCGGATTCAGCGCGCCCAGGTACATGACCGCCGCCATCAGCAGCACGCCGACGAGCCACAGCCACGAGCGCCGCTGCCCGTAGCGCCACAGGACCGGCACCCGCACGCTGTCCAGGAACGGCGCCCACAGGAACTTGAAGTTGTAGGCCAGGAACGTCAGTGCGAACGCCGTGACCGCGCTCTTCCGGATGCCGTACTGCGCCAGGCGCGTCGTGAGCGTGGCCGCGATCATGGCGAAGCCGAACCCCGACGAGATCCCGAGGAACGCGGCCGCCAGCGGCGCCGCCTCCAGGTACGGCCGCACGCCCGCCGGCATCCGGCCGCGCCATCCGGCCGGCGCCGTGGTCGTGCTCGGAGCACTCATCGCCCAATACTCTACCTGCCCCCTGGCCGCCAGCCCGAGCCCCCACGCCCCGAACCCCTAGCCCCGGGCCCCGAGCCCCGACTACGATGTCCTCGTGTCCGTCCGCCAGAATCTCCGCGACTTCATGCACGGCCTCGCGTACGGCCGCTTCGAGCGCGAGATGCGGCTGCAGGCGGCCGACCTGAACGACTACTTCCTGCTGCTCTGCTACATGGAGGTCGTCGGCCTGCCCAATCCGGCGACGTTCTATCTGCTGGACATCTATCCGCACCTGCTCGAGCAGTTCCACCTGTGGCACCGGCGGATGGGCATGGATCGCTCGCCCGTGGGCAGCCTGCCCTGCTGCTGATGGCGTCGTTCACGGGGCTGCTCGACCGCGAGGTGCTCTTCTTCGGTGGCAAGGGCGGCGTCGGCAAGACGACGTGCGCCGCCGCCACGGCCCTGGCCGCGAGCCGCGCCGGCCGGCGGGTGCTGCTGGTGTCCACGGACCCCGCCCACTCCACGGCGGACATCTTCGAGCGTCCCATCGGCCCCGAGCCCGTGGAGCTCCTCCCGAACCTCTGGGGCCTCGAGATCGACGCCGCCACCGAGTCCGCCCGCTACGTGGCGGAAGTGAAGGATCGCGTCCGCGCTCTCTTCGGCCACTCCATCCTGAAGGAAGCCTTCAAGCAGATCGACCTCGCCGCGAGCATGCCCGGCGCCGAGGAGGTGGCGCTCTTCGACCGGATGGGCGCCCTCATCCGTGGGGAGGACACGCGCTTCGACCTCGTCGTGTTCGACACCGCGCCCACCGGCCACACGCTGCGCCTGGTGAAGATGCCCGAACTGATGGACGCGTGGATGCGGGCGCTGGCACGCTCCCGCCGGGCCATGCTGGGCGTCGAGGGAGACGACCGCGAGGATCCGATCCTGGTCTCGCTCAACGACCGCATCGATCGGCTGCAGCGTTTGCGGGCGCGGCTGCTCAGCGGCCGGACGAGCGCGTTCGTCCTCGTGCTGGTGCCCGAGCGCCTGCCCATCGAGGAGACGGCGCGCGCCCTCGTCCAGCTGGACGAGACGGGCGTGAAGATCGGCGGCCTGGTCGTGAACCGCGTGCTGCCCACCGACACGACCGATGCGTTCCTCCAGGCGCGGCGGGCCCAGGAGCGTGTCTATCTCGACGAGATCGAGACACGGTTCGGCAGTCGCCCGCGTGTGTACCTGCCGCAGTACCCTCGAGATGTCTACGGTCTGGCCAGCCTCGGCCCGGTGGCCGACCGCCTGGCCGAAGCCACAGGAGCCCAGCGATGACGATCGGCCGACCCCAGCCCGGCGACTACGCCCCGTTCTACCAGCCCTACCTCGATGCGTCCGCCTCGGTGAACGACGCGCGCGAGCTCCTCAACGCCCAGGACGGCCTGCTTGCCGCCATGGCCGGCTGGCCCGAGGCCAAGGCCGCGCATCGCTATGCCGAGGGGAAGTGGACCGTGAGCCAGGTCGTCGGCCACATGGCGGACACCGAGCGCGTGTTCGCGTATCGCCTGCTGCGCATCGCCCGCGGCGATGCCACGCCGCTCGCCGGGTTCGACGAGCAGGCCTGGCAGACCGTGGCGGGCTACGACGCGCGCTCCCTGGCCGGCGTCGTCGCGGAACTGGCCATCGTCCGGCGGGCCTCCCGGGCCCTCATCGACTCGCTGGACGCGGCGGCGCTCGAGCGTGAAGGCCTGGCGAACAACCTGCGCGTCACGGCCAAGGCGCTCGCGTGGCTGATTCCCGGGCACTTCCAGCACCACGCCGGGATCCTCCGCGATCGCTACGGCTTGAAGGTCTGACGACCCAGAGACCAGGGACCAGGGACCAGGGGGACGGGCTTCACCTTCGCGAGGCACCGTGAGCCGCGCTACCGGCGGCGCCAGCGGCGGCCGTGGATGGCGTACTGCACGGCGTCCCGGGCGGACGTGATCGTGTCGCCGTCGTCGCGGGCGTCCTTCAGCATGGCCACGCTCACGCCGTGGATGCGCATCTGGACGTAGTCGCGCTCGTCGCCGCCGCTGATGCCGGCCGCGCGGATCTCGCGGATGTAGGCCGGCCGGACGCCGTGGATGCGGAACTGCACCAGATCCTCCGTCGACAGGTCCTTGAAGCCGAGGCTCGCCAGCTCGTCCACCTCGGCCACGGTGACGCCGTGGATGCGCATCGTGGTCAGGTCCTCGGCGTCGAGGTCGCGGTAGCCTCGCGCGGCCATGTCCCGGATGAACTCCTTGGTGACGCCGTGGATGCGGAGGCGGACGAGGTCGTTGGGCGAGAGGTCCCGGAGCCCCGCGGCCTGGTAGGCGCGGATGACGTCGGGCGTGGCGCCGTGGATCCGGAAGCGGACCAGCGTCTCCGGATCGAGGTCTCGATAGCCGAGTGACGCCAGGTCCCTGATGACGGCGGCCGATACGCCGTGGATCCTGAAGCGGCGCAGATCGTCGAGCGACAGGCCGGTCTGCCCGGCGTCGCGGATCTCGCGGGCGAAGGTCGAGCTCACGTCCAGCACGGCCAGGCGCATGACGTCGTCGGCGGGGATGTCGCGATAGCCCAGGCTGGCCATCGCCGAGGCAAAGGCCGGGTCCGCCGTGAAGCGGAAGTCGCCGGCCCCCCGTCCATCGTCGAACGAGCCTTCGAAACGGAACGTGCCCGCCTCGCGGCGCAGCGAGAACGCCACGCCGGAGGCCGTCCCGTCGGCGGCCGCTTCAGGCAGTCCCTGGAGGTCGGCGAGCCGCACGCCGAAGCCCCAGCGGTCGCGGCCACCGTCGGTTCTCAGGTTGAGCTGCAGTCGTCGCCGGCCGTCGTCATCCCGCCACTGCCGGCTCTCGGACGTCCACTGGCCCGTTCTCGTGGCCGCCTGGGTCCCGCCCGCCGCCTGTGACGACTGGGCCAGCCCCGCGCTACACGCGCCGAGCGCCAGCGCCGCCACCGTGAGTCCCGCCGTCGTCCGCCAGCGCCGTCCGCCCATGTGCCTCACCTCGCCCGGCTTGGACGGCGGCCTGGGGCGCCGGGTTGGAATCGGCGGCTCGGCGGGCGGGGGCCGTCAGGGCCGGGGCGGCGTGTCGTCGCGCTCCTCCAGGAGCGCCTCGAGTTCCGCCAGCGCCTCGCGGTCCTTCGGGCGGCCGGCCGCGCGCTTCAGCGCGATCAATTGCGGGAGCGACACGACTCGGCACGCGAAACCGTCGATGGTCACCGTGTCCGAATGCCCGACCAGGGCCTCGAACGTCCCGCCGCCGGCGACGTCACCCAGCAGGTCGAGGTCGCCGAGCGTCGTCACCAGCATGAAGTTGAGGCCCCGCGCGATCGTCGCCGCGTCGAACGCGAACGGCAGGCCTTCGGGTGCGCCGCGCAGATACGGTCGGTACGGCGCGAGGGCGCCGACGAGCCGGTCGATGTTGTCTGGCGTCCTCGCGTAGACCACATCCAGGTCGAGCGTGGTTCGGAGCGCGCCATGCAGGTTGGCGGCCACGCCTCCCACGACCACATAGTCGACGCCCGCCGCTGACAGCACTCGAACGAACCCGAGGAGATCGGGTGTCACGCGTCAGGACTCGCGGCTGGCGCCTTGGCACCGCGCGCGGCGCGGAGCCGTTCGAGATCGCGGGCGAACGCCATGACTCGTTCGAGTCGCTGCTGGGGCGTCAGCTTCAAGTGCTCGCGGAGCAGGCTCCTGTCCACGTCTCGCTTGTAGTACTCGATGACCGGGTCGGGCTCGAGCCCGTACCGTTCGAGGACGCCCATGCCGCTAGTGTAACCCTCAGCCGACGGACTTCAGCTCCAGCTTCGGGTGCTGCTGCTGGAGGTAGTTCAGGTGCCACGGCGTCTCGAAGAGCAGGACCGGCTGCTCGTGGCGATCCACCGCCCGCATGATCCCGGTGGAGCGGTTCTCGATGTCGCTCAGGGTCTGCGGGTCCGCGGTCACCCAGCGCATGGCGGCGTACGAGATCGGCTCGATCTTGCACTCCAGGCCGTACTCCTGCTTGAGGCGCGCCTCGACGATGTCGAGCTGCAGCGGACCCACCACGCCCAGGATCGGCTCGCGACGTCCGTGGACGGGGAAGACGACCTGCATCAGGCCCTCCTCCTCCAGCTGCCGGACGCCCACGTCGAACTGCTTGGAGCGCTGGTCCAGGAGCCGCGCCCGGCCGAAGTGCTCGGGCGGGAAGCGGGGCACGGGCGGGTAGCTGACGGGCGCGCCGACGTACAGCGTGTCGCCGATGGCGAACTTGCCGGGGTTGGGCAGGCCGATGACGTCACCCGGGTAGGCGCGCTCCACGGTCTCCCGCTCGCCGCCGAAGAAGCGATAGGGACGCGCGGCCCGCACCGTCTCGCCGTTCCTGGCGTTCACGAGCGCCATGTCCTTCTCGAACACGCCCGAGCACACCCGGACGAACGCCACGCGGTCGCGGTGCTTCCGGTTCATGTTCGCCTGGATCTTGAACACGAAGCCCGAGAAGCCCGGCGCCAGCGGCGACACCACGCCGCCGTCCGTGACGCGCGCCTGCGGCGGCGGCGCCAGCGTCTGCAGCGCGTCGAGCAGCGCCTCCATGCCGAAGTTGTCCAGCGCGCTCCCGAAGTACACGGGCGTCTGCTCGCCGGCCAGGTAGGCCTCGCGGCTGAACGGGTTGCCGGCGCCCGCGATGAGCTCGGTGTCGTTGATGAGCTGCTCGCGCGCCTGCTCGCCGAGGATGTCCACCAGCACGGGATCGGTGGCGGAGGTGGAGTGCACGGGCGCCCGGAAGCCGCCGCCGGGCACGCGTTCGTAGACGCGCGTCTCCTTCGTCACCAGATCGAACACGCCGCGGAAGCGATCGCCGCTGCCGATCGGCCAGTTGAGGGGCGAAGTCTGGATGCCCAGGATGCGTTCGATCTCTTCGAGCAGGTCGAACGGGTCGCGGCCGGGCAAATCCAGTTTGTTGACGAAGGTGAGGATGGGCAGCTTGCGCAGCCGGCACACCTCGAAGAGCTTGCGCGTCTGCGTCTCGATGCCCTTGGCGGCGTCGATCACCATGATGACGCTGTCCACGGCGAAGAGCGTCCGGTAGGTGTCCTCGCTGAAGTCCTGGTGGCCGGGCGTGTCGAGCAGCGTCACGCGGCACTCGCCCAGGTCGAAGTCGAGCGCGGCCGAGGTCACCGAGATGCCGCGCTCGCGCTCCACGTCCATCCAGTCGGACACGACGTGCCGCTGGGTCTTCCTCCCGCGGACGGCGCCGGCCAGCTCGATGGCGCCGGCGTAGAGCAGGAGCTTCTCGGTGAGGGTCGTCTTGCCCGCGTCGGGGTGGGAGATGATGGCGAACGTGCGGCGGCGGCCGATTTCGGCCGCCAGCCTCGGGTCGAGGCCGGGCGGATTGTCCAGGGACGCGTCGGAACTCACCTGACGAGCGTACCGGAACTGCCGCACCCGGGTCGAGCCGACGCCCGGACTGCCGCCTTAGCGATGCAAGCCGATGGTGATGCCGGCGGCGGCGACGGTCGGACGGGGGAGTCCCACGCGCAGGCGGGCGTCCGGGACGGCCGACAGGTCCACGTGGGTCGTGACGGACATTTTCGGGCCGAGTGTCCGGGTGGCCAGGAGCCGCGTGGCCGCCAAGCCCACGCCGGGCCGGCGCACGCCGACGTACGACCGGTTGTAGCGGGCCGACGCCCAGCCCACCGACGCCTCGATGCCCAGGTCCGTGCCGGGGGCGATGCGGCCCGATCGCGTCACGCCCACCTGCGCGAAATACGCCCCGGCGTAGCCGAGCGCGTCCACGACATGGCGGACGAAGACGTCCGTGCCGGCGGCCGTGTAGGTGAAGGTCGTGGAGACCTCCGCCGTCCGCGGCACCTGGCCGGCTGCCGCCTGCAGCGCCGAGATCCGGTAGATGTACACGTCCAGCGCGGGGGTGATGGACAGGTGGCCGCGCGTGAACGTGTAGGCCGCGCCCAGGTCCACCTCGTCGAGCGGCCGCACGCCGGCCGCGGGAGGGAACGCCACGTTGGACCACGCATAGACGAACAGGTCGTCCACGCTGGCCCAGACCCTGGTCTGGGCGACCGCGCCCTCGCTGAACACGATGCCCCGGAACACGTAGGCCGAGTTGACGTCCACCTCGGCGCCGGCGTCCACCTGCTGCCGGGCGAAGGCCGGTACCGAAGTCCAGGCCAGGCACCCGGCCAGGACGGCCACGCGGACGATCGAAGATGAGGCCACCACGGCTCGCGTCTCCCACGAGGAAGCGCGCTGCCGGTGGTTTTCCCCTCACAGCGCGGAGCCCCCGGAGGGGTGGCTCTCCCGTGATCGCGCGAACGGGTGCCGGATGTGGACAGAGGACACCGGTATCGCTGGTCCCCGGGTCGACGACGCCGGCGGGAGCGTTCCCGGGGGCCGCCGGCGATCCGGGCGGGGCCGGCCCGCGCCTTCGGCCTTACGTCGCGTCCGCAACGAGGCGCCTGGCGCGAAGGCCCGGGATGAATTCGCGCGGGGACCGGGCGCGCCTCCGGCAACTGGTGTCTGGCACAACCGATTTCCCTTGACAGGTTTTCGGAAACGGCCCGGCGGCCGTCCGTGATGCACGCTGGGCCGCGCTCGTCGACGACGAGATCGGTCGTAGAGAGGCGAACTGGCCCGCGTCGACGTCCGACGGGTCCCGAGGTCGCGTTCGCGCCGCACGCGCGAATCTGAAGCGGCAGAAACTGCGCTGCTAGGATGCGACATGACCTGCACAGCTCTCGCCGAATCGCCTGCCGTCGTTTCGATTCCAGTGCCGGCAGTTGTGGCGCTCGAGGACTCCCCTCCGTGCCATTCGACAGCATCCACAGACGAGACGCGGGCCCTCGGCGAGTCCATCGCCTTGCTGGCAGCCCGTCTACACGCGGCGACCTACGAACTGCTAGTGATGTTGGGGGAGTTCGACCGTCGCGGCGGCTGGAACGAGGGGTTCCTGTCGTGCGCACACTGGCTGCACTGGCGGACGGGAATCGACCTGGGCGCAGCGCGCGAGAAGGTGCGAGTTGCCCGAGTGCTCGTTGGCCTGCCGATCGTCAGCGATCAGATGCGGCGAGGACAGCTATCCTACGCCAAGGTCCGGGCCCTCACCCGTGTCGCGACGCCGTCCAACGAGGAGTCGCTCGTCCATTTGGCCCTCGCAGGCACGGCCGCCCAGGTCGAACGGTTCGTTCGCGCGTGGCGCCGCGTGGATCGCGCACAGGAGGCGCGGGAGACGGAGGCGCGGCACCTCCGGCGGGAGCTTTCGATTTGGACGGACGAGGATGGCATGGTGGTCATTCGCGGCCGGCTCACTCCCGAAGCCGGGGCCGTCGTCCAGCGGGCTCTGGAGGCCGCCGCCGACCGGCTGTTCCGCGAGGCGAGATCCGCCGTTGGAGGGACACTGAGCGAGGAGGTTTCGACCGCGCAGCGCCGTGCGGATGCGCTTGCCCTTCTCGCGGAATCGGCGCTCTCGGCGGGGCTCGATACCGGAACCGCGGGTGACAGGTACCAGGTGGTCCTGCACGTGAGCGCACGGGAATCGACGGCGGACATCGAGGCGCACGCGGGCCTGCAGCCCGATCGCGCTGTGGGCGTCCACTCCGACGCCGGCGGCGTGCTCGAACTGGACCCGGGCGCATTCCGCGTTTCCGCGGAAACGTCCCGGCGGTTCGCATGCGACGCCTCGATTGTGCGCATGCAGCACGATGCGTCAGGTGCGGTACTGGACGTCGGCCGACGCACCCGGACCGTGCCTCCGGCCATTCGACGCGCACTCGCGGCCCGCGACACGACGTGCCGATTCCCAGGCTGCACGTCCCGCCGGTGCGATGCGCATCACATCGAGCACTGGGCGGACGGCGGGCCGACGCGCCTCGACAACCTGCTCCGGCTGTGTCGACGGCATCACCGGGCCGTGCATGAGGGCGGCTTCGCCGTCGTGAGACGTCTTGACGGGACCCTGGAGTTCCTGACGCCAGGCGGAGCCATCCTGCCTGCCTCGCCACCACTGCCCGAGGTGGGCGCAGCAGGCCTCTCCCGCGCCGCGACCAGCCCACCACCCGTCTGGGATGGCACACCGTTCGACGTCACCTGGGCGATCGACGTGCTCTACTCGGACCTGCATCGGCGTGACGACGGCCGCGGACGCTCGGAGGGCGCACCCCATACCTAGCAGATCGCCAGGCGCTCTCCGGCCGCGCGGGCAAACCATGGGGTCACCGGCGTACGTCGGCGCGCGGCGCGACTCTTGGTTCGCCAGTGCGCAGTCCAAGCGCCACTCCCGCGTTTTAGCGGAAATGCCCCGAGCGCGCACGGTGAGCGTGCGGTAGCATGGACCGCCATGAGCCCGGACGTTGCCGGAGACCCGCGGTGAGATTCACCCAGCTCCGCCTCGAGAACTGGCGCAACTTCCTCTCGGTGGACGTCCACCTCGAGCGGCGCGTCTTCCTCGTCGGCCCCAACGCCTCCGGCAAGTCGAACCTGCTCGACGCCTTCAGGTTCCTGCGCGACATCGCCGATCCGCAAGGCGGCGGCTTCCTCGCCGCCGTCACCAAGCGTGGCGGCGTCTCGCAGCTTCGCTCACTGCACGCCCGCCGCAATCCCAACGTCGTCGTGGACGTCACGCTCGACCTGAACGGCGGCGGCAACGGCATCTGGCGCTACCGTCTGGAGTTCACGCAAGACAACCAGCGCGTGCCGAAGGTGTCGAAGGAGCAGGTCTGGCGCGGCGCAACGCAGGTGCTCGACCGCCCGTTGCGCGAAGACGAAGACGACCCGAGCCGGCTGACGCAGACACATCTGCAGCAGGTCAACGCCAACAAGGACTTTCGCCCCATCGCCGATGCCCTGGCGCAGATTCGCTACCTGCACCTCGTCCCGCAACTCGTGCGGGAACCAGACCGGTCGGTCGGGCGAGTGAAGGATCCGTTCGGCGGCGATTTCCTGGAGCAATTGGCGCGCACGCCGAAAAAGACGCTGGACGCGCGACTCCGCAAGATCGGCGTCGCGCTCAAGGCGGCGGTTCCGCAGCTCGAAGCGCTCACACTCGAACGCGATCCCGCAAGCGGCGTGCCGCACCTAAAAGGGCTCTACAAACACTGGCGTCCGAAGGCGGGATGGCAGACTGAGGAACACTTCTCCGACGGTACGCTCCGCCTGCTCGGCCTGCTCTGGGTGTTTCTCGACGGCACGGCGCCGCTGCTCTTGGAAGAGCCGGAGCTGTCGCTGCACACTGCCGTGGTGCGACACGTCCCGGCGATCATGGCGCGCCTCGGGCGCAAGGCCGGGCGTCAGATCGTCGTCAGCACGCACTCGGCGGAGCTGCTCGGCGATCAGGGTATCGACCCTAGCGAGGTGATTCTGCTTCTCCCGTCGAGCGAAGGCACGGCGGTCAAGAACGCCGAAGGCGACGCCGAGATTCGCGAACTGCTCGACGGCGGACTCAGCATGGCCGATGCTGTCATCCCCAGGACGACACCGCGGAATCTGCAGCAGCTACTGCCGTTCGGCGACTGACATGCCGGTCGTGAACCTGGCCGTCGAGGGCACGACCGACCTCGCGGTGGTCTCCAAAATCCTCGAGGACGTTGGCCTCGAACTCGGGAACGCCTACGGCCAGCAGGGTAAGGCGCACCTCGACTCCCGCTTGGCAGGCTACAACAACTCGGCAAGATTCAGGCCGTGGATCGTGGTCCGAGATCTTGACCACGACGCGATCTGCGCCGCAACGCTCGTCTCGTCGCTTCTGCCGAAGCCGGCCGAGTTCATGCGCCTCAGGATCGCGAGCCGCGCCATCGAGTCGTGGCTGCTCGCCGACCCCAAGATGCTCGCTCGTTTCTTCTCGATCGGTGTATCGCTCATTCCGATCTACCCCGACGAATTGGACGATCCGAAGGCGACATTGATCAGTCTTGCGAGACATTCCCGGAAGAGGCAGATCGTCGACGCCATGGTGCCGCGCCAGGGTTCCTTGCGGCGAGTCGGACCCGGGTATGGCTCGCTCATCGCTCGATTCGCTGCGACTGAGTGGCGGCCACGTGTCGCAGCGCTACGGAGCCATTCTCTGGCGCGCTGCATTGCGCGCATCAAGGAGCTTGGGCCACGAGAGATCTGAAGGCCGTGGCTGTGCAGGGATTTCGCAGCAATGTCGCGCCGCCTCCCGATCCGCATCAGCGCGGCCTTCTCAGGGCTTCGCCTGGCCCGTCCACCCCGGTCCGCGGACGACGCGCCCGGGCGTGGCCCCCGTGTGCTCGCCGTCCTTCAGCACCTGGACGCCGTTCACCCACACGTGCCGCATGCCGGTGGCGTACTGGTGCGGCTGCTCGTAGGTGGCGTGCTCGGCGATGGTGGCGGGGTCGAAGGCGACGACATCGGCGAAGTAGCCGGGCGCGAGCTGGCCGCGTTCCTTGATGCGCAGCGTGGCGGCCGGGAACGACGTCAGCTTCCGGATGGCCTCCTCGAGTGGGATGACGTGCTCGTCGCGGACGTACTTGCCCAGCAGGCGTGCGAAGTTGCCGTAGGCCCTCGGATGCGTGCTGGTCTTCAGGAACACGCCCTCGGCCGCCATCGACGAGGCATCGGACCCGAAGCTCACCCAGGGCAGGCGGATCTGCTTCTTCACGTTGTCTTCCGACATCAGGAAAGCACGACCTGGACGCGGCTGCCGTCCTCGGCCACCAGGTCCATCGCCGTGTCCTGCACCGAGCGGTTGCGCAGCTTCGCGACTTCGGCGAGGGTCTTGCCCGTGTAGACGCGCAGCGCCTCGTTCTTGAAGCCGACCAGCAGCGTGCCTTCGGCCCCGGCGGCCTGCATCAGGTTCTCCCAGTCGTCCTGCGTCGCCACCATCTCGCGCCGCACCCGGTCGCGCACCTTGGGATCGCGCAGCCGCTCGGCCCACTTCGTGTAGCCGCCCTCCTGCACCCAGGGCGGCATCGCCGCGTCGAGGCCCGTGGATCCAGCAGTGTAGGTGTACATGTCGGCCGTGATGTCGAGGCCGCTGGCGCGCGCCGCCTCGATCTTGGCGATGGCCTCGTCGAGCTTCGGCCAGTTGGCCTCGCCGCTGGCCTTCAGGTGGTAGATCTCGGCGCGGATGTTGGCCTCGCGTGCGATCGTCAGCGTCTCGTCGATGGCCTCGAGCAGCCGGTTGCCCTCGCTCCTCATGTGCGAGATGTGCATGCCGCCGGAGGCGGAGGCCACCTTCGCCAGTTCGACCAGTTCGTCGGTCTTGGCGAACACGCCCGGGATGTAGATGAGGGCCGTGGTCAGGCCCATCGCGCCCTCGTCCATCGCGCGCTTCACGGCCGCGCGCATACGCTCCAGTTCCTCGGGCGTCGGCGGCCGGTTGTCGAGGCCGATTTCATTCGCCCGCACGGACGCGGCGCTGACGAACGACGCGACGTTGGGCGAGACGCCCTTGGCCACGAGCGTGTCGAGATACTCGCCCAGGGTGTTCCAGGTGATGTCGAACGTGATGTCGCCCTGGCGCGCCTGCTGCTCCTTCTTCCGCGCTTCGGAGATCGGGCCCATCGAGCTTTCGCCGAACACGTTCAGCGTCACGCCCTGGCGGATCATCCCCTGCGAGCGCCCGTCGGCGATGAGGGACGTCTCGGAGTGGTTGAGCATGTCGATGAAGCCGGGCGCCACGGCCAGGCCCGTGGCGTCCACGTCCTCGGTGCCCGTCGCTCCCGACGGATCGCCCACCGCCGCGATGTGGTCGCCCTGCACGGCCACGTCCTGCACGACGCCGGGCGCGCCGGTGCCGTCGTAGACGGTGCCGTGGCGGATCACCAGGTCGTAGTGAGGCGCCTGGGTGCAGCCGGCGAGCGCGGCCGCTGCCAGGAGCAGGAACGTCGGGAGGGCGTGTCGCATGCCGCGCAGTCTACCAGCCGGCCGTGACCGTGGCGCCGGCATTCGGCCGGCTCAGGAGTACGGCGCCGCCGATCGGCCGTCAGGCCGGCTTGCGCGCGATCAGCTGGCCGGTGCGAGGATGCGCCACGAGCACGTTGGGATCGGCGTCGGCGTCGCGCATGTCCGCGGCCATCTCGCGCCAGCGCTCTTCGGTGAGCAGTCCCATCCGGATCGCGTTGGGCGCGGACTCCTGGAACGTCCAGCTCCAGAAGCCCTTGTGCGGGCCCGCGATGTAGTGCGGCTGGCAGGCGCCGACGTGCAGCACCTCGAAGCCGGCCTCGCGCGCCCACAGGTGCAGGTGGCGGCCGCCCGCATAATCCACCTGGAGCCGGTCCCCGACGACGAACGCGAGGTCGCGATACGAGTGATAGCCATCGGTTGGCGGCTCCGTGTAGAGCGCGCTGATATCGGCCTCTTCGCAGACCATGAGGCCGCCCGGCTTCAGCACCTCGCGGATCTGCCGCATCGCTTCCACCGGCCGGTTCAGGTGCATCAGGAGCCAGCGCGAGTACGAGACGTCGTAGGCGCCAGGCGGAAGCCCGGGCTCGTAGATATTGGCCGTCCGGAAGTCGATGTTGGCGAGGCCCTGCGCGTCCGCCAGCCGCGTCGACTCTGCCAGCTGCTCCTCGCTGAGGTCGGTGGCCGTGACGTGCGCGGCCTCGGTCGCCGCCCAGCGCGCCACGTACCCCAGCCCGCAGCCGAACTCCACGTAGCGGTGCGTGGAGTTCAAGCCGGCGTGGAGGAGGAGCTGTCGCGTGTGCGGATCGTGGATCTCGCACAGCACGCGGAGGCGGTCGTGGCCGGTCCGCCCGGAGGCGAGAACGTAGTTGTCGCCGAAGGAAGCCATGCGGCCGCCGATTGTAGCGCGTCAGCCCCGGCGGCCTCATGCGGGCCGGACCGATCCCCTGTCGAATCGGCGAGATGTGATAGCGCCGCCTGTCACGGAATCGCGATGGTCGCGCAGTCGACCGGCGATACCGCAAGCGTCCCGTTGGGCACGAAGTCGCCGTCGTTGTCGAACTTCAGCGTCCCCAGGAACGTCGCGTCGACGATGCCTGCCGCGGTGAAGTCGTTGGTGGAATCGGCGCTCGAGTGCACGAACAGCCCCATCCGGACGCTCCCGTCGGACGCCATGACGGCGCTGCCGTGCAGCGGCGCCCCCTTGCGCGTCCCCACGAAGTACAGCCCGACGAGCGGAATGACGCCGCCCGGACTCAGCGTCTTCACGTCCCGCAAGATGAACGTGTTCAACGACCCTCCACCCGTCGGGCTGACGAGGCAGACGTCCCGCGTTCGGGTGGAGGGTGCGGCGGCTGCGCCATCCGCACCGGCGAGGGCGATGGCAACGGCGACGACGAGGGCGGACGTGGCAATGCGGTAGTTCATGACCAGCTCCATGTTCGGCGCGATGGATGGTAGAGCGCCGTCATGAACAGGATCGAAAACCAGGTCCGGCAGCCGCCACCGATGGCCGGGCGACGGCGCCCATCGCGACGGGCGGACCGGGCAGTCCGTGAAGGCCCGCCGAGGGTGCGCACGGACGTCAGCGGCCGATCGGGCGGGACGCGGGACGAGGAGTCAGCGCCCGGCGGCTCCAGCCTGCCCGGCGGGCAGGACCTGTACCGTCACGTGCGAGGCCCGCGGCGCGGACCGGAAGACTCGCATGGTGGCCTTGCGGTAGTCATCCGGCCTGGCGTGGTAGATGTCCACGAAGGTCTGCGGGTTCCGGTCGAACATCGGGAACCACGAGCTCTGGATCTGCACCATCAGGCGATGGCCGCGGCGGAACGTGTGCAGCCGATCGCCCAGCTCGAATTCGAGCATCACCGGCCGGTCGGGCACGAGCGGCTCGGGACGGCTCATGCTGTTGCGGAACTTGGACCGGAAGATGTCGCCCACGAGCAGCATCTGGTAGCCGGCCATGACGTCGCCCGTCGGGTTCGGGTCCGGCGTGACGGCATCGTCCGGGAACACGTCGATCAGCTTCACGACGAAGTCGGCGTCCGTGCCGGAACTGGAGACGTGCAGCGTGGCCGTCACCGGCCCACCGATGGTCAGGTCCTGGGGAAGCGGCTCGGTCTGGTAGACGAGCACGTCGGGGCGCCGCGCGGCGAAGCGCTGATCCTCGATGACGAAGGTCCGAATCTCCGCCGTCGTGATCGCGCTCGTGAACGGCACCGGCTTCGCCGGGTCGCTCACGTACTCGTCGAAGGCGCCCGGCCGCGCCGGGGCGCCGGCCGGCGCCGGCCTCGCCGGGCTCGCGGGCGCGGCGCCTGGCCGCTGCACAAGCCGCCCGTCGGCGGCGAGCTCCAGACGGAGCGGCGTCGTCGCCGGCGGCGGCCATGCCGGGAACGAGCGCCAGCGGTTGGTGCCCGTCTCGAACATGAGCGCCTCGGGCAGCGCCAGCGTGCCCTTGCCCTTCAAGTGGAAGTTGAAGAACGCCAGCTCGACGTCCTCCTGATAGTAGGCCGACGGATCCGGGCCGAAGTCGATCGCGCCGATGCGGCTCCCGTCGCGGGCCCAGCCGCCGTGCACCCACGGTCCGAACACGAGCGTGCTGCCGTTGCCCGGGTTCTGCGCCTCGATGGCCCGGTACATCCGCAGCGGGCCGTAGAAGTCCTCGGCGTCGAACCAGCCGCCCACGATCAGCACCGGGTGCGCGATGCCCTTCAGGTCCTTGGGCACGTTTCGCGCCTGCCAGTACTCGTCGTAGCTGCCGTGGTTCATGTGGTCGACGTAGGTCGGCACCTCGGGCTGGAACATCCGGATCGCGTTGGCGGCCGCGCCAAGGTCCAGGAAGAACTGGTAGCCGTCGGGTGTCGGGAACCGGAAACGCTCCCCGGGGGCATCGGTGGGGCCGCGACGCACCTGGCCGTTGCTCGACATCCAGTTGAAGCCGTAGGCCAGCTGGTAGGCGCCGTTCGAGTGGTAGTCGTCGCCGTAGAACTGATCCTGCGGGGGCGCCTGCGGCGAGGAGGCCTTCAGCGCGGGATGCGCGTTGATCATGCCCATCGACACCTCCCAGCCGTTCCAGGAGATGCCCCACTGGCCGATCCGCCCGTTGTGGTTCCTGACGTTCTTCAGCAGCCACTCGAACGTGTCCCAGGCGTCGGTGCTCTCGTCGGTGCCCTGCGGACCGCCGCCGAGCGGCAGGTGGTGCACGAAGTCGCCCTCGGACTTGAAGCGGCCGCGCGCGTCCTGGTAGACGAAGATGTAGCGCTCCTTGGTGAACGCGACGCTCGGGCCGAGCACGTCGCGATACGCGTCGGGCCCGTAGGGCGGGATGCCGTAGGCCGTGCGCATGAAGAGGATCGGGTAGCGCTCCGACTCGTCGCGCGGGCTGTAGATGGTCGTGAACAGCCGCGTGCCGTCGCGCATCGGGATGCTGACGTCCTGCTTGCTGTACAGGGCCCGGACGTCCACCGACGCCGGTGACTGCGCGAGGGGCGCGGCCGCGCTCCACGCAAGCATGGCGGCGAACAGGCCGGCGGCCAGAGGACTGATGGGGCGGGGTGTTCTGGATGTGGGCGGCACGCCGGTCAGGATATGCGCGGGCTGCCAATGCCGGAAAGCCGATGACCCCGGCGAGCGGCCCCTGACATACGGCGGTCTGGTAGTATGGGCGTATGGTAAAGGTCACCTTCACGCTCGACGACGCCACGGTGGCGACGCTCAAGCGTACGGCCGCCCGGGTGCGCAAGCCGCAAAGCTGGGTGGTGCGCGAGGCCGTCGCCGAATACGGCGCCAAGGCCAGTCAGCTCACGCTGGACGAGCAGAAGCGACTGCTCGACGTCGTGCAGTGGGCGAAGAGCCTGCCCGTGACCGGCACCCAGGAGGACGCAGACCGTGAGATCGCCGAGATTCGGCGCTCCCGGCGGCTGTCGAGCGCACGGCGGACTCCGAAGTGATCGTCCATGTCGACACCTCGGCGCTGGTGAACGCCTGCAGCGGCCGGCGCGCCGGCCTGGCGACGATCGCGGCACTCATCGAGTCACGGGCGCGCCTGGTCGTGTCTGCGCTGGCCCTCTACGAGTGGCAGCGCGGCCCCCGAACGCCCGAGGATCTCGAACTGCAGGAACGACTGCTGCCGGCGGCGGACGCGATCGCCTTCGGCCCCGAGGAGGCCAGCGTCGCGGCGGCCCTGTACAAACAGGTCCGGCGCCCGCGCGGCCGGGACGTGGACCTGGCGATCGCGGCCTGTGCGGTCGCGCACGACGCCGCGCTGTGGACGCTCAACCGCGCCGATTTCGACGATATCCCCGGTCTGCGGCTCCTCTGAGGCCGCCCCGGGGCGCTCAGCGCCGGCCGGCCGACGACGAACCCGCCGGCGACAGCGTCGTCGTCTTCTCCGCCACCGACTCCACCTTGGCGCGCGAGTAGGCCACGGGGAAGTACTTGCCCCTCGCCCACAGTTCGAACAGGTCGCGATAGTGCGGGTCGTCAGGATTACCGGACTGGCCCGGAGTGTTCAGCCCGACGCTGTTGTCCCAGTCCTCGGTGTCGGCCACGATCTTGAGCGAGCCGCCGCTGCCCTGGTTGTCCTGCGAGCCCGTCGCGCTCACCGTCGTGCCGTCGCCCCCGCGCGGGAAGGGCCCGACCTCGAGCTTCCGCCTCGTCTCCGCATTGACGGCGTTCGACATCGGATGGTGGATGAGCGCGTGGTGCAGCTTCTCGTCCCCCCACTTCCAGGCCGCCGGGTCCGGTCCGAAGCGCGCGGTCACGTCCGCCACGCCCTGCTCGAACGCCGTCACCACCATCGCGTCACGGCCCGACGTCGGATTGGCGCCGAAGCGGCCGTCGGGCGACAGCAGCCAGTCGATCATCCGCTTCGTGCTGATGAGGCCGTTCGGGACCACGCTCCTGGCCGCGGCGGGAATCGTCGCCGTCCGCACGGCCTCGAACAGGCGGCGCGAGAACAGCTCGTAGACGGCGGCCGCCGGCGAGTTCTTGTCGAGGACGAAGTTCCAGGCCACCACCAGGTCGCGCGCCTTCGCGGCCGCGGGGTTCGCGATCGTCACGTCGCGCAGGAGGGGGACGATCGCCCGGGCCGCGATCGACAAGTCGTCGTTCTGCAGCCGCGTCATCTCGGCCACGTTGAACCGCCGGCCCGAGCCGAGCACCTCTTCGATCCGGTGCGCGCGATACGGATCGGCCCAGGTGTAGTGCCGGGCCTTCGGATACGGGTAGTCGTTCGGGAAGAGGTAGTGGTTGGCCGTCGCGATGAATCCGCGATCGGGGTTCACCTCGTTCGGCAGCGCGTTGATCGGGAGGTAGCCGTCCCACTCGAAGCGGCCGTCGCCCGGTACCGGCACGAGCCCGCCCCACGACCGGAGCGGCGCGATGCCCGAGGCCTGCCAGCCGATGGTGCCGGTGCGGTCCACCCAGACCATGTTCTCCGAGGGCATGTTGTTGTAGGTGCACGCCTCCTGGAACTCCGCCCAGGTCTTCGCCTGGTTCATGCGGAGGCTCGACAGGTACGGCGCGCCGCCCGGCTCGAGCCAGGCCGCCCGCAGCGCATAGACGCGCCGGTGCGCCGCGTCCTCGTAGAGCACGGGCCCGTGCCGCGTGAACTTGAGGTCCACCTTCGCCGCCGCCTGGCCCTTCACGGGAATCGACTCGCTCACGACGCGCATCGCCTCCCAGCGGCCCTGGTAGCGGTACTCGTTCGGGTTGGCGGGGTTGGTCTCGTAGACGTAGAGATCCTCGCTGTCGGTGCCGAAGATCGTCAGGCCCCACGCGCCGTACTCGTTGTGGCCGATCGACACGCCCGGCAGGACGGGCTCGCCGCCGCCGATCACGTTCCAGCCCGGCGCCACCAGGTGGACCCAGTAGCGCAGCGAGGGCGCCTCGATGACGCGGTGCGGATCGTTGGCCAGGATGGGCAGCGTGCTCTGGGTGTGTGCGCCGGCCACGACCCAGTTGTTCGAGCCGATGTCCGGATCCACGATGCGGCCGCCGTCGGCCGCCCGCGCCAGCGTCAATTCCGGCTCGGCCTGCCGGGCGGCCACGGCCTGGCCGCGATACGCGGGCGCGACGTCCTCGGGCTTGAAGTCGATCGGGTCGCGGAACGCGTTGTACAGCCGCAGCACGTCGGCCGGGAACGTCGCCGGGTCGATGAGCGGGTCGAGCGCCAGCGACGGCTCGCCTCCCTGGAGCCACAGCAGGTCGCGGAGCTTGTCGGGCCCGCCCAGGGCGCCGATGGCCCGCGTGTTGGTCACCTCGTTCGGTACGTTGGCCGTGAGCGCCTGGTGACGCGAGATCACGACCTCCGGCGTCCAGTGGGCGGGCGTGGTGCCCAGCATCTTGAATTCGATCGGCAGGGTGGCCGGCGAGCGCATCGCCTCGTCCACGTAGGCGTTGATCCCGCGGACGTACGCCTCGACGATGGCCTTGCCCCGCGGATGGTAGTGGTTCAGCTCCTGGTCCAGGTCCCCCCGGAACTTGTGGAGGCGCGTGCCGATGTCGCGATTGAGCTCGCGCGGCCCGAGAATCTCGGCGACGGTGCCGGTGGCGCGCCGGCGCCACATCTCGAACTGGAACAGCCGGTCCTTCGCGGCCAGGTAGCCCTGCGCCATGAAGAGGTCGTCCTCGTTCTTGGCGTAGATGTGGTTGATGCCCCACCGATCGCGGAGGACCTCCACGGGTTCGTGGAACCCGGCGATGGCGATCGACTCGCGGGCCTGCTGGGCGCCGAGGCGCGCCGGCGGCGCGAGCGTGACGAGCGCGGCAACGGCGAGCAGGGCAAGGGATCGAACAGCGTGGCGCATGGCGTCCTCCAGGCGCCGCGGGCCGGCCGGCGCCCGCGGTCCGGGCAGTATACTGGCAGAAATATGCGCTTCGCCCCCGAGTACGTCGAGAGCGTACTCACCGACAACTTCGAGGACGCCAAGACCCTGCTGCTGGCGCCCCTGATGTCCATCCACTACGCGCACCTCGTCATGCTTCGGGAGCGCGGCATCCTCTCCACCGACGACGCCCGCCGCCTGCGCACGGCCCTGGACGGCATCTCCCTGGCCGACGTCCGGACCGTGCGCTTCGACGGCACCTACGAGGACCTGTTCTTCTACCTCGAGCATCTCATCGCCCGGTCGGCGGGGGAGGAGACCGCGGGGCGCCTCCACACCGCCCGGAGCCGCAACGACATCGCGATGACGATGTACCGGATGCGCCAGCGCGAGTGCATCGTGACGTTCGCGCGCGGCGTGCTCCAGCTGCGCGCGGCGGTGGTCGCGCTGGCCGCCCAGCACACGGCCACCATCTACGGCGCGCACACCCACACCCAGCCGGCACAGGTCTCCACGGTCGCCCACTACCTGCTGGCCTTCATCGAGCAGCTCGAGCGTGACGCCAAGCGCCTCGAGGCGGCGTTCCGCTCCACGAATCTCAACCCGCTCGGGGCGTGCGCCATCACCGGCACGGGCTTCCCGATCGATCGGCAGCGGACGAGCGACCTGCTGGGCTTCGATGCGCCGACCGGCAACACCTACGGCAGCATCGCCACCGTCGACTACCTGCTCGAGAGCGTGGGGGCCACGGCCATCACGCTGGTCGGCCTCGGCCGCGTCGTGCAGGACCTGCTGCTCTGGGGCACGATGGAGTTCGGCTACCTGCGGCTCGCCGACGGCTTCGTGCAGTCGAGCAGCATCATGCCGCAGAAGCGCAATCCCGTCGCGCTCGAGCACGCGCGGGCCCTGGGCTCGAAGGCGGTGGGCCAGGCGCAGGCGATCCTCACCTGCGTGCACAACACGCCGTTCGGCGACATCGTCGACACCGAGGACGACCTGCAGCCGCTCGTCGCCTCGATGTTCCGCGACGCCACCCGCACCATCACCCTCGTCGCGGCGGCCCTCGAGGACGCGCAGTTCGACGTGGACCGGATGGCGGCCCGGGCCGGCGAGGGCGGCACGACCATCACCGAGCTCGCCGACACGCTCGCGCGTGACCGCGGCCTGCCCTTCGCCACGGCGCACCGGATCGCGGGCAAGGTCGTGCGCGCGAGGTTCGACGATCCCACGGCCTCCCTGTCCGCCGTCCTCGCCGACGCCTCGGCCGAGGTGCTCGGGTCGCCCCTGACCTACGACGACGCGGCGCTGGAGCAGGTGCTCTGCCCGAGGCACTTCGTCGCCGTCCGCGGCACCCTCGGCGGCCCTGCGCCCGAACGCACCACCGAGGCGATCGCCCGCTCGCGCGCGGCCCTCTCGGCCGACGAAGCGTGGTGGCGCGGACGCGAAGGCGCCCTGGCCCAGTCCGCCGCGCGGTTGAAGGACGAGGTGGCGAGGCTGTGATCGACGTCCAGGCCCGCTACCTGAAGGTGCTCGGCGTCTGGGTCGCCGTCCTGCTGGCGTTGTACGCCGTCCAGGAGTACTTCACGCCCTAGGGGCGCGCGCCGTGACCCGGGCGCTGCCCGGGCCCGAGCCCCGAGCCCCGAGCCCCGCATGTCGTACATCGATTGGGCCATCATCGCCGCCTACCTCGGCTGGATCGTCTGGGACGGCCTGCGCCGGACGCGCGATTCGAAGGGGCTCGAAGGCTACCTGCTGGCGGGCCGGCGCCTGCCGTGGTGGGCGGTCGGTCTCTCGGTGATGGCGACGCAGCTCTCGGCCATCACCATGATCGGCACGACCGGACAGGGCTACGCCGAGGGCATGCGCTTCCTGCAGTTCTACTACGCGCTGCCGCTGGCGATGATCGTCCTGTCGGTCACGCTCGTGCCGTTCTTCCACAACGCCCGCGTCTACACGGCGTACGAGTACCTGGAGGGCCGGTTCGACGCCAAGACGCGCGCGCTCACGGCGTTCCTCTTCCTCGTGTCCCGCGCGCTCGCCACGGGCGCCGTGATCTCGGCGCCGGCCGTGGTCCTGAGCGTCGTCCTGGGACTGACCGTCACGAACACGTGCCTGCTCATCTCGCTGCCGACCGCGCTCTACACGATGTTCGGAGGCGTCGAGGCCGTGGCCTGGACCGACGTGAAGCAGATGGTGCTGATCGTGGGCGGCCTGGCGGCGGCCGTGGTCGTGCTGGTCCTGGGCCTGCCCGACGGCGTGGGCCTGGGCGATGCGCTGCACCTGGCCGGCGCCACCGGCCGCATGCAGACGTTCGACTTCCGTCTCGACTTCACCGATCGCTACACGTTCTGGTCCGGGACGATCGGCGCGATCTTCCTGTTCCTGTCGTACTTCGGCACCGACCAGAGCCAGGTGCAGCGCTACCTCACCGCGCGCTCGGTCGACGAGGCGCGCACGTCCCTCCTCGTGAGCGCCTACTGGAAGATTCCGCTCCAGGCGCTGGTGCTCCTCGTGGGCGTGCTGATGTTCGTGTTCTTCGTGTTCACGAAGCCTCCGATGCTCTTCAACGCCGTGCACGACGGCCAGGTGCAGGCCAGTCCGCGGGCCGCCGACTACCAGGCGGCCGAAGGGCGCTTCTCGGCGGCGTTCGAGGCCCAGCGCGAGGCTGGCGCGAACCTGGCCCGGACCCACCGTGAGGGCGATGCCGCCGGGCAGGCCGAGTACGCCGACGCGTTCCGGCGCGCCGGCGCCGACATGCGGGCGGCCCGTGCCGACGCGGTGGCCATCGTGAAGGACGTCACCGGGGACGCCGCCTACAACGACGTCAACTTCGTGTTCCCGACCTTCGTCCTCGCGCAGATGCCGATCGGCCTGGTGGGCCTGCTGATCGCGGCGATCCTGGCGGCGGCCATGTCCACGATCTCGGCCGAGCTCGCCTCGCTCTCGACGGCCAGCGTCATCGACTTCTACCGCCGCTGGGTGGCCGCCGACGCGCCCGAGTCCCAGTTGCTGCTCGTCTCGCGCCTGGCCACGGGATTCTGGGGCCTGTTCGCGAGCGTCGTCGCCATCTACGCGGCCAACCTCGGATCGCTCATCGAGGTGGTGAACCGCTTTGGCTCCTACTTCTACGGCTCGCTCCTGGGCGTGTTCATCCTGGCGCTCGCCTTCAAGAAGACCAACGGCCACGGGGCGTTCGCCGGCCTGCTGGGCGGCATGGCCGCCGTGTGGTACTTCGCCACCCAGACCCGGGTCGAGTACCTCTGGCTGAATGCTGTCGGCGCCATCGCCGTGTGCGTCGTGGGCGTCGTGGTCAGCGCCGCGACCGGCGGGCGCCAGGAGCCGACGGGAGCCTGATCGCGATGGCGACCCGGCCCCTCCTGGTCGTGCTCCTGCTGGTGATGGCCGTCCTCTTCGTCTCGTGGCTTCTCGGCGAAGCCCTGCGCCAGCGAAAGACGACCAAGCGCCGCCGCAAGCCGTGACCCACACGGCCGCCGCTCCGTCAGCGTGACGGCGAGACAGCGGAACAGCGGAACAGCGAGACAGCGGGACAGCGGGACAGCGGGACAGTGTAGAACTCAGACCCGAGCCCCGAGCCCCGAGCCCCGGGCCCCGCTAGATCTCTACCTGCACGCCCAGCTCCACGACCTTGTCGGCCGGCAGCCGGAAGTATCCCGTGGCGCGCCGCGCGTTCTTGGCCATGAAGATGAAGAGCTCTTCCCGCCACGCCGACATGCCGGGCGCGTCGGTGCGGATGAGCGTCTCGCGGCCGAGGAAGTAGGTGACGTCGTCGGCGTCGAACGGCAGGCCGTCGAGCGCGGCCTGGCGGAGGGCGGCGGGTACGTCCGCCTCCTGCATGAAGCCGTAGTAGAGGGTCACGGCGTAGAGGCCCGAGCCGAGCGCGCGCACGCTGCAGCGCTCGACCGTATCCACGTACGGCCACGGCATGGTCGTGACGAGCAGCGTAATCACGTGCTCGTGCAGCACCTTGTTGTGCCGCAGGTTGTGGATCAGGGCCGCCGGCGTGCCGCGGGGCTGCGCCGTCATGAACACGGCCGTGCCCGGCACGCGCACGGGCGGCGCCGCCTGGATGCCCGCCAGGAAGGCCTCGATGGGCTCGGCCCGTGCGTCCAGCCGTGCCGCGACCAGTCGGCGCCCGGCCTTCCACGTCGTCATGAGCGTGAACAGCGCCGCGCCGACCACGAGCGGCAGCCAGCCGCCCTGCCCGATCTTCACGCTGTTGGCGGCCAGGAACGTGAGGTCGATGGTCAGGAACAGGCCTGTCATGGCGGTCGCGGCCGCGGCCGGCCACTGCCAGCGGTGCACGGCGACGGCGTGCAGCAGCAGCGCCGTGATGATCATCGTGAGCGTGACGGCGATGCCATAGGCGGCCGCCAGGGCGGCGGAGGACCCGAAGCCCACCACCACGGCCAGCGTGCAGACCATCAGCGCCTTGTTCACCTCGGGGGAGTAGATCTGGCCCGCCTCGGACGACGAGGTGTGATCGATCGTGAGGCGCGGGGCGTAGCCCAGCTGCACGGCCTGCTGTGTCAGCGAGAACGCGCCGGAGATGAGGGCCTGCGACGCGATGATGGCGGCCAGCGTGGCCAGCGCCACCATGGGCATGAGAAGCCGCGGCGGCGCCAGGGCGAAGAACGGGTTGGCGGCGGCCTCGGGATGCGCCAGGAGCAGCGCGCCCTGGCCGAAGTAGTTCAGGAGGAGGGCCGGCAGCACGAGGGCGAACCACGCCACGCTGATCGGTCGCCGGCCGAAATGGCCCATGTCCGCATACAGCGCCTCGCCGCCGGTGACCACCAGGAACACGGCGCCCATGACCACCACGCCGTGCCAGCCGTGGGCGGTCAGGAAGCGCACGGCGTGCGTGGGGTCGAGCGCGCCGAGCACGAACGGCGCGGTGGACAGCCACGAGGCGCCGAGCGCCGCGAGCGTGGCGAACCAGACGAGCATGATCGGGCCGAACATCCGGCCGACGCGCTCCGTGCCGTGCCGTTGGATGGAGAAGACGCCGACGAGGATCGCGACGGCGACGGGCACCACGTATGGCTCGAAGAGGGGCGTGGCCGCGTTCAGGCCCTCGACCGCGCTCAGCACGGTGATGGCCGGCGTGATCATGCCGTCGCCGTAGAGCAGGGCCGCTCCGAAGAGGCCCAGCAGCACGAGCGCCGACGTGCGCCGCTCCGGGTCGCGGCCGGGCAGCAGCGCCGTCAGCGCCAGGATGCCGCCCTCGCCGCGGTTGTCGGCCTGCATCACGACCGAGACGTACTTGATGGAGATGACGACGACGAGCGCGTACACGATGAGGGACAGCACGCCGAGGACGTTGTCCACCGTGGGTTCGACGGCGTGCGGGCCGAAGAAGCACTCGCGGATGGCGTACAGCGGGCTGGTGCCGATGTCGCCGTAGACGACGCCGAGGGCGCCGAGCGCGAGGGGGCCGAGTCGTCGTTCGTCGCCGGTCATGGGACGTGCGGCCGTCACCGGGCGGCCAACTCCGCAGTATGCCGTGGAACGGGACGCCCTGGCGTTACCCGGCGGAAAGTCCGGCGGGCCGGCCGCCTGCGCGCCGGGCGCCGTGCGACAATCGGCCGCCCGCCACCGAGGAGGCCCATGGCACGACGTGCGCTCGTCTGGATTCCGCTGCTGCTCGCCGCCGGCGTTCCGCTCGCCGCGCAGGCGCCCCGCGTCCACGCGTTGAAGGTCTCGCCGTCCACGATTCACTGGGGCTACTACGACGCGCGGGTGACGCCCGTGCTGCGGGTGGCGTCCGGCGATCGCGTGGACGTCGAGACGATGATCGCCGGCGGGTTGACGCGCCTCCGGATGCTCGGCGTGGCCGAGAGCGAGATCCCGGCGTCGCTGAGGACCGTCGAGAGCGCCGTCACGGACCGCGGGCCGGGTGCGCATCCGATGACCGGGCCGATCTACGTGGAGGGGGCCGAGCCCGGCGACGCGCTCGAGGTGCGGATCCTCTCGATCGGCTACCTCCACACGTTCGGCCTGAATGCGTTCGCGCCGGGCGGCGGCACGATTCCCGACGACTTCCCGTACGCCGGGCTGAAGCTGCTGCGCTGGGTCCCGGGGGCCACGTCGGTGGAGTTCGCGCCGGGCATCTCGCTGCCGCTGGCGCCGTTCTTCGGCTCGATTGGCGTCGCGCCGCCCCCGCTCACGGGCCGGCTCTCCAGCCGTGCGCCCGCCTTCCACGGCGGCAATCTCGACAACAAGGACCTCGTGGCGGGCTCGACGCTCTACCTGCCCGTGCACGTGGCCGGGGCGCTGCTGTCGATCGGGGACGGCCATGCGCTGCAGGGACATGGGGAGGTGTCGGGCACGGCGCTCGAGACGTCCCTGACTGCCCGGATCGAAGTGCGGCTCCACAAGGGCCGGCGCCTGAAGTGGCCGCGGGCCGAGACGCCCACCCACTACATCAGCATGGGCCTCTCCGAAGACCTCGACGAGGCCGCACGTCTGGCGGTGCGCGAGATGGTCGAGTTCCTGGTGGCCGAGAAGGGCCTGTCGCGGGACGACGCCTACATGCTCGCCTCGCTCGCCGCCGACCTGCACGTCACGCAGACCGTGGACGCCACCAAGGGCGTCCACGCGTCGCTCGCGAAGTCGCTCTTCCGCTGATCCGTCCGCGGTCAGGACGGCAGCGCGAGCGCCACGATCTCCGGATCGTGATCCTCGTCGGCCACCGCTACCACGATGTACTGCCGGCCCTCGTGCAGGTAGGTCATCGGCGCGCCGGTGGCGCCTGCCGGCAGGGGAATCTCGGCCACGACGCGGCCTGTCGCCTTGTCGAAGGCCCTGAGGCGCGGGCCGCCGCCGCCAGGCGGGATGCTGAGGCCCACGGGGCTGCCCTCGGTGACGAAGAGCAGCGTCCTGGTCAGGAGCGGCGCCGCGCGTCCGGGCTGGCCGAGCGGCGGCAGGTGTAGATCGCGCAGTGCAGGATGATCCCGCGGGCCGTCGCCGTTGGCGGCCATCCAGACGTGATCGCCCGTGTTCAGGTCGATGGCCGTCACGCGGCCGTACGGCGGCTTCGTGATCGGCAACCCGCGCGGTCCCGGACCGGGCTCACGGTCGAGGCGCTTGCGCGTCTGCTGGTACGTGAAGCGGCCCGAGCCCTTCACGAGCGCGCCGAGCCAGGGGAAGGTGACCGACGGCACGTAGAGGACCCCCGTCTCGGGATCCAGCGCCGCGCCGCCCCAGTTCGCGCCTCCGACCCAGCCGGGCAGGTACATCGTCCCCTTCTTGTCGCCCGGCGCCGTGCCTTCCAGCGTGGGCGGCGTGAACATGGGCCCGATGGTCCACTGCTTCACGATCTCACGGGCCTCGGCCTTCAGCTCCGGGGTGAAATCGATGAGGTCGTCGTCGGTGAGGCCCTGCCGGTCGAAGGGCGCGGGCCGCGTGGGGAAGGGCTGCGTGGGCGCCGTCCACTCGCCGGGAACGGTGGACGTCGGCACGGGCCGCTCCTCGATCGGCCAGACCGGCCGGCCGGTGACGCGGTCGAAGACGAACGCGAAGGCCTGCTTCGTCACCTGCACCACGGCCTTGATGCGGCGGCCGTCCACGGTGATGTCGGCCAGGACGGGCGCCGTCGGGTTGTCGTAGTCCCACAGGTCGTGGTGCACGGTCTGGTAGTGCCACTTGAGCGCGCCCGTGCCCGCGTCGAGGCAGACCAGGCTGTCGGAGAACAGGTTCGCGCCCGGCCGCTGGCCGCCGTACCACTCGTTGGCGGCGCTGCTGAGCGGCACGTAGACCAGGCCCAGTTCCTCGTCGGCGCTCATCAGGTTCCAGGCCTTCGCACTGCCCGTCTCGCGCCACGAGCGCTGCTCCCAGGACTCGATGCCCGGATCGCCGGGTCGCGGAATGACGTGGAACGTCCAGCGGAGCGCCCCGGTGCGGACGTCGTACGCGCGCACGTCGCCCGGCGGGATGTCGGCCTGCGTCCCCGAATCGGTCCAGCCCTGGCCGCCGACGACCACCACGTCCTTCACCACGAGCGGCCCGGGCGCGCTCCACCGGAACGACGTCGCCTTCGCGCCAAGGCCCGCGAGGAGATCGACGCGGCCGGCGGCGCCGAAGGCGCCCTCAGGGCGCCCCGTGCGTGCGTCCAGCGCGTAGAGGTAACGCCCGCGGACCGCGAATACGCGGCCGCCCTCCGGGCTCGCCCAGTACGCGACGGCGCGGCTCGCCCCGGCGCCGCCCAGGTCGCCCGCCTCCGCCGCCTGCGCCCAGACCGTGGCGCCCGTGGCCGGGTCGAAGGCCTCGGCCAGGCCCAGGGCATTGGTCGCATACAGCCGCCCGCCGGCCATGAGCGGCGTCGCGCGGAAGTTCCTGGGCACCACCAGGTCCGGGTGTGCGCGGCGGAGCGCCGGATCGACGCCGGGACGTCGCCACGCGACCTGAAGCGTCGCGACGTTGGCCGCCGTGATGCGATCGAGCGGCGAGTACTTGGTGCTGCCGGCGTCGCCGCCGTGGTACGGCCAGTCGCCGGCGGGTGGGCCGCCCTGGGCGAGCAGACCGCGCCGGGCGGCCGGTCCGGCGGCGAGGAGCGTGACGAGCACCAGGAGGAGGCCGAGCGGGCGTGGTCGTCGCATAGTGCGAAATCCTAGCAGTCCGCGTGCAGGCGCTGCCTACAACGGCGCCCGCCCCGCCCGATATATCAACCAAGGGCACGTCCGCCGCGGCGTATGGACGCGCGGGCGTGCCCCTCCGGTCCCCCGCTCATGCCTGCCACTCCGGCCGCCGCCCCCGCGGTTGCGTTCGATGCGCTTCCGTGGCACCGCCGTCTCGAGGCGCGCGTCGCCGCGGCGGTGGCGCTCCTCGTGGCCGCGGCCCTCGGTGCCGTCCTCGTCGCCACGCTGAGGGTGGTGAACGCGCAGTCCGAGGACCGCGTCGCCGCGGAACTGCACATGGCCCGCGCCGTCCTGCAGGGCGTGGTGGACCTGCGCATGGACGCGATGACGGACCTGGCCGACCTTGCCGCCGCCAGCCCCGGCATGCGGGGACTGCTCGCGTGGCCGAGCCGGCAGGCGGGCGCCGCCGCGGCGGCGGCGCAGCGGGCGCCGACCCACGCGGACTTCGTGGTCATCGCCGATCCGGCTGGAACGTGGCTCGGCACGGCGGGCTGGACGGACCCCACGGGCAGCGCCGCGCCCGTGATGCGCGATGCCCAGCACCGGGCCCTGTCCGGCACGTCGACGGGCGCGCTCGTCCCGCGGGGCAACGACCTGTATCTCGCCTCGGCGGTGCCCGTGCGGCTGGACGGCCGGGTGGCCGGGACGCTGGTCGTCGGCTCGCGCATCACCGACGACGTGGTCCGGGAGATGGCGCGCCTGGCGCGCGTGGACCTCGCGCTGGTGGTGCATGGCCGGCCCGTGGCCGCGAGCTTCGCCAGCGGCAGCGCGATCGACGCCGACGGACTGGCGCGGGCGACGATGACCGCCGAAGGGGTCCGCGACGACGCCCTGACGCTCGGCGGCCGGCAGTTCGTGGCGGGCGTGTTCCCGCTGGAGCGCAACCTGCCCGGCGGCGACGACGTCCAGCTGCTCGTGCTGTCGGACTGGGCGTCGACCCAGCGCTTCCTCGACGGTCTCTCGGTACGCTTCGCGGTGGCGGGCCTCGTGGCGCTCGCGCTCGCCCTCGCGGGCGGCGTGCTGCTGAGCCGCCATCTCACCCGCCCGCTGCGCGACATCGCCACGGCGGCCATCGAGATCGCCAGGGGCAACCTGACGCGCGAGCTGCCGGAGCGCGGCACGGCCGAGGCGGTCACGGTGGCCCGGGCGTTCAATGCGATGAGCGTCAGCCTGCGGAGCGCTCACGACCGCCTCGTGCACGACGCCATCCACGACCACCTGACGCAGCTGCCCAACCGCTCCCACTTCAAGGACCGGCTCGATCGGGCGCTGGCCCGGCGGGCGCGACGGAAGGACTACCAGTTCGCCGTCCTCTTCGTGGACCTCGACCGCTTCAAGCACGTGAACGACAGCCTGGGCCACACGGCCGGCGACCGGCTGCTGATGATGTTCGCCGAGCGGCTCGCCGCGGCCGTGCGCGCCGAGGACGTCGTGTCGCGGATGCCCGGCGCGGGCACCGTGCCCGAGCCCACGCTGGCGCGCTTCGGCGGCGACGAGTTCGCGGTGCTCCTCGACGCCATCCGCGCGCCCATCGACGCGGTGCGCGTGGCCGAGCGCGTCCAGCTGGCGGCCAGCCAGCCGCTCTCGCTCGACGGACAGGACGTGTTCACGACGGCCAGCATCGGCGTGGCCGTCGCCACCGACGCCCATCGCTCCGGCGAGGACATCATCCGCGACGCGGACCTGGCGATGTACCGCGCCAAGCACAGCGGCGGCGGCTACTCGGTGTTCGACGCGGCCCTGCACGAGGAGGCCGTGCGCCGCCTCCGGCTCGAGACCGATCTCCGCCGCGCCGTGGATCGCCGCGAGTTCGTCGTGTGGTACCAGCCCATCGTGTCGCTCGAGACGTTCGCCGTGGTCGGCGTGGAGTCGCTCGTCCGCTGGCAGCACCCCGGGCGCGGCCTGGTCATGCCCGGCGAGTTCTTCGACGTCGCGGAAGAGGTCGGACTCAACACCCAGATCGACGAGTGGGTGCTCGCCGAGTCCTGCCGCCAGGTCGCGGCCTGGCGGCGTGCCGGGGTCGTGGCGCCGACCTTCACGGTCTCGGTGAACCTGTCGGCCAAGGCGTTCGCGCAGGAGGCGCTGGTCCAGCGCGTCACGGGCACGCTGAAGGAGACGGGCTGTCCTCCGGCGAGCCTGCGGCTGGAGATCACCGAGGGCGCGGCCATCAAGGACCCGGCGCGCGCGCGCTCGGTCCTGGCCCACCTGCGCCGCCTCGGCGTCCGCATCAGCCTGGACGACTTCGGCACCGGGTACAGCTCGCTCAGCTACCTGCAGGCGCTGCCGCTCGACGTCCTGAAGATCGACAGGTCGTTCGTGACCGGCATCGGCACCGACGAGGACAAGCGGGAGATCGTGAAGCTCGTGGTCGGGCTCGCGCGTACGCTCGGCCTCGAGATCGTCGCCGAGGGCACCGAGACCGCCGAGCACGTGGACTACCTGCGCGAGCTCGGCTGCCAGTCGGGGCAGGGCTACTACTTCGCCAAGCCGTCCGCGCCGCCGGCCGACGGGCCGCCGCCCATCCAGGTGCCCCCGCGGCGCGCGAGCGGCACCCGCCGGCGTTCGGCCGTCGCGGTGGTCTGAGTCCCGGCGCGCAGGAGGCGCGCGGCGGATGGCGTCGGCGCCGCCGTGATCAGGCGGACGGCGGGGCGGCGATCCGGTCCAGGTCTTCCTTGCCGACGACCACGTTCCACGCCATCAGCTCGTACTGCGCGATGTGGTGCGTGTAGAACGGATCCCCGTCCCGGATGGCGTCGAGGTCGCGCTGCGGGTTGTCGTCCGACACCTTCAACAGGAAGATGCCGCCGTAGCGCGGGTCCATTGGCCCGGACGCCACCAGGCGGCCCTCGGCCTTCAACTGGTGCAGGTACTTGCGGTGCTCGGGGGTGACGGCCTCCACTTCCTGGATGGGCCGGCGATAGCGGACAATGGCGATGGCGTACATGGCGGGTCCCGGGTCCCGGGGCTCGGGGCTCGGAACGACAGAGCCGACGGCCCGTGACGACGCTGAATTATTCCATGCCTCCCGCGCCACGACGGCAGGTTGCCGCCGAACCCCCGACTCCGAGCCCCGAGCCCCGCCAATGATCCGCATCCTCGTGACCGGTGGCACGTTCGACAAGGAGTACGACGAGGTGCGCGGGCGCCTGTTCTTCAAGGACACCCACGTGCCCGAAATGCTCGAGAAGGGCCGGTCCCACGTGCCGGTGGCGGTCGAGCGCCTGCTGATGATCGACAGCCTCGACATGACCGGCGCCGACCGTGCGCTGGTCGTGGAACACTGCCGGATCAGTCCCGAACGGCGGATCGTCGTCACGCACGGCACCGACACGATGGTGGAGACGGCGTCGGCGGTGGCCGCCGCCGCGCTCCCGGACAAGACCGTGGTCTTCACCGGTGCGATGATCCCGTACGCCTTCGGCAGCTCGGACGGGCTCTTCAACCTGGGCAGCGCACTCAGCTTCGCGCAGGTGCTCCCGCCCGGCGTCTACGTGGCGATGAACGGCCAGTACTTCGCGTGGGACCAGGTGCGCAAGAACCGCCAGACCGCCACCTTCGAGCGCGCGTAGCCGCCGCGGCCGCTCGTCGCGCCGCCGATCACTGCGGCAGGCGATTCGACGGGGGCTCGCCCGCCAGGTAGCGCTGCCACCACTGCAGCTCGTGCTGGTACCGGTGCACCGTGTTCCAGGCGCTCCACCCCCCGTGATAGGTGTCGGGGTAGCGGATGAACGTCGCCGGGACCTTCCGCTTGCGAAGCGCCGTGTACATCTGCTCGCCCTGCTCGATGGGCACGCGCATGTCCGCCTCGCCGTGCACGAAGAGGGTCGGCGTGGAGACCTTCCCGGCGTGCGTGACCGGCGACGCCGCCAGCAGGTTCGCAAGGCCGGTGGCGTCCCACGGCGTGCCCCCGAACTCGCTTTCCTTCGTGCGCGGGATGTCGGCCGTGCCGTAGTCGCTCACCCAGTTCGAGATGCCTGCGCCGACGATGGCGGCGGAGAAGCGCGGCGTCTGCGTGATGACCCAGTTGGTCAGGAATCCGCCGTACGAGTAGCCGGTCACGCCCAGGCGCTTCGCGTCGACGGGATAGCGGGCGATGACGTGATCCACGCCGGCCATCACGTCCTCGTAGTCCTTCCCGCCCCAGCCGCCCCACGTGCCCCACAGGAACGTCTCGCCGTACTCGGTCGAGCCGCGCGGGTTGGCGTAGAGCACGGCGTAGCCGTTGGCGGCCCAGTACTGGAACTGCGCGGAGAAGTCGTTGCCGTAGGCGCCGTGCGGACCGCCGTGGATGGACAGGATGAGCGGCGCCGGCGACGCGGCCGACGCGCTGCTCGGCTGGATCAGCCAGCCGTCGATCGGCGTGCCGTCCTTGCTCGGGAACGTGACCTTCTCGGCCGGCCGCAGCGCGACCTCGGCCAGCAGCGCGTCGTTGAAGCCGCTCAGCCGGCGCTCGCCCGACCCGTCGATCGCCGCGACGTACACCTCGGCCGGGTGCGTCGCGTCGCCGGCCGTGTACGCCACGCGGTCCGCCGCCCAGGCCACCGAGAGATTCGACAGCCGGCGATCTCCGCGGGTCACCTGCTCGACGGCCCCGCCCGTGAGTCCCACGCGGAAGACGTGCGTGGAACCGGCCGTGCCGGCGGTGAAGTAGACCGTCCGGCCTTCGGGCGCCACCATGGGCAGGCTCGGAATCAGGTCCCATCCCGCCGTGAGGTTCACGGGGGCCCCGCCGCCCGGGGGGAACCGGTAGACGTCGGTCGGCGAGCCGAACGGCTGCCGTGTCCGGATGACGTCGTTCAGGTTCTGCTGCCGGCGCGCCAGGATGGAGCCGTCGGCGGCCCACACCGCCGAGTCGTGGTCGAAGCCGTCGTCGGTCACGCGCGTGACCTTCCCGTCCAGGTCCACGGTGAAGATGTCGGCCCGCTCGTAGACGTGCTCGTCACGGGCGAACAGGTTCGACGTGAAGACGAGGGCCCGGCTGTCGGCGCGCCAGGCGGGCGCCTGGACGTCGACGCCCTGGGCCGTGAGCCGGCGTGGCTCGCCGCCGTCGCGCGCGACCACGAACAGCTCCTCCGGCGGCGTCGCGTACGGATTGCGCGGATCGGGCAGGTAGCCCCGGCCGTCGAAGCGCGCGTTCATCCAGTCGTAGATGCGGCCGGTGAAGCGCGTGTCGGTCAGCGCCTCGAACGGTGTCGTGAGGACCGCGGGCCGCGGCGCCGCCGGAGGCACGGCCTTCGTGAAGGCGATCCACTTGTTGTCCGGGCTGAAGACGGGCGTGCCCTCCACGCCCGGAATCTGGAACGCCTCGCCGCCTGCGCGATCCATGCGCAGGAACCAGATCGACGCGGTCGAGGGACTCGCGGATCCCGCCACGGCACGGCGCGACGTGAAGGCGAGCAGCGTGCCGTCGGGGCTCCACCGCGGCGCGCTCGACGACACCCCGGGATTCGTCAGGCGGCGCGGCGGCGCCGAGCCGTCGGCGGGCGCCGTCCAGACCTCGCTGTGGCGCCGATTCTCCGCTTCGATGATGACGGTCCGCACGAACGCCACGGTCCGTCCGTCCGGCGAGAGCGCGGTCGCGCCCGTGGATTCGACGCGGTAGTAGTCGGGGAGTGCGAAGGGCCGGCCTGGGGATTGCGCGCGCGGGGCGCCGCCAGCCAGCGTGACGAGAACGGCGAGGACGATCGTGCGACGCGCCATGCGGCCTCCTCCGGTGGGTCGCCGGAGTCTACCGCGAGGCCCCGTCCGCCGCCACCGCACCGGCGCCAGCGCCCGTACACGCGAACGGGCACCCGGAACCCAGGTGCCCGTTCGACTCACGATCGCATGACCGCGTGAGCGTCACCGCGCCACGCCGCTCCTCGTGCCATAAGCGTGTCAACCGAGCCTGTCCAGCGCTATCCCCCAGGCCTGACGGCACGGGAGCGGGCATCCAGCCCACAGGCGCGACTCAACTCGGGACGCGAGGACGAGGTGGCGGCAACGGCCCGGCCGTCACGACGGCCGGTGAAAGCCCGGGGGATCGCCGCTCGAGACTTCGGTCATCTCGTGATCCTCCTTTCCGAACCGGGGCCTGGGTTAGGACCGATGCGCCGGGCCCCTCGCCGTGCGGCGATCGACGCATCTAACGCCTTTCTACGCCTCGTGCCGGCCGCTGTCAAGTGGGCGCGCACGACGTGCGCACCGTCGTGCAGGACGCTACGAGCCGCCCTTGTAGACGGTGCCGCCCTTCATCACGAAGCGCACGCGCTCGAGCTCGGTGATGTCGGCGAGCGGGTCGCCGGCGACGGCGATGAGATCCGCGTAGCGTCCCGGCTGGAGCGTGCCCACCCGGTCGTCCCAGCCCATCGCCTCGGCCGCGATCCGGGTCGCGCCCTCGATCGCCGCCATCGGCGTCTGCCCGAGGTCGACGCGCAGCTTGAACTCGCGCGCGTTGTCGCCGTGCGGGAAGACGCCGGCGTCGGTGGCGAACGCGATCGGCAGCTGGTGCGCGAGCGCGATCGCGAACGCCTTCTCCTGCGTGCCCTGCATCGCCTGCTCGCGCTCCACCTGGTGCGCCGGGATGTTGAGCGCGTCGTTGTCGTGCAGGATGGCGTGGCCCACGTAGAGCGTCGGCGCGAAGTAGGTGCCGCGCGCCTTCATCATGCGCGCGCCCTCGTCGTCGAGCATCGAGCCGTGATCGATCGTCCTGACGCCGGCGCGGATGGCGGCCTTGATGCCCTCGGTGCCGTGCGCGTGCGAGGCGACGAACTTGCCCCAGCGGGACGCCTCCTGCACCGCGACCGCAAGCTCCTCGTCCGAGTACTGCTGCGCGCCGGGCGGGATGCCCTTCGACATCACGGCGCCAGTGGCCAGGATCTTGATGAAGTCCGCGCCGTTCTTGAGGTTCGTGCGTACGGCCTTCCGCACCTCGTCGACGCCGTCGGCCAGGTTCTTCACGATCGGCACGTCGACGTAGATCGAGAACTGGCGCGCGTCGCCGGCGCCGCCTGTCGCCGACACGTAGTTGCCGGCCACCTGCAGGCGCGGCCCGGGAATCGATCCCTTGTCGATGGCGTAGCGCAGGTCGATGTCCACGTAGGGCCACGTCGGACCCATGTCGCGCGTGGTCGTGAAGCCGGCGAGCAGCGTCGTCCGCGCGTTCACGGCGCCGTAGATGGCCGCGCGCCCCGGCGTGGTCGTGAGCAGATTCGACTCCCAGTTCGTGCCCACTTCGTCGGTGAGGTGCGTGTGCAGGTCGATCAGGCCGGGCAGGACGGTGGCCGATCCGAGGTCGATCACGCGGTCGGCGGCCATGCCGGTGGCCGGCCCGACGCGCTCGATCCGGTCGCCGCGGATGAGGATGCCGCCGTTGGCGATCGGCGTTCCGCCACGCCCGTCGATGATGCGGGCGGCCTTGACCAGCACCGTCGCGCCGGCGCCGGGCTGGCCCGCGCCCCGTGCACTGGCGCCCGACGACAGGAGGGTGCCGGCCGTCCCGAGCAGGAGGCCCGCCCACAGCAGCGCACGCGCGTGTCGTGTCGTTCGCGTCGTCATGCCCGGCACACTACCACGGCCGTTGGCCCACGCCCGGGCCGCCATGGGGTACGCTCGCCCCCCGATGCGTCGATCGATGTTCGCCCCGGCCGCCGTGGAGGTGGAGCGCCGCGACGGCGGCCTCGTGTACCTCCGGTCGCCGCAGCCGCTCGGCCCGACGGCCCGCTGCCTCACCGAGTGGCTCGTGTCGTGGGGCGCGCGCGTGCCCGATCGGCCGCTGCTTGCCGAGCGGGACGGCGACAGGTGGCGCACCGTCACCTACGGGCAGGCCCTCGACGCGGCGCGGCGTCTCGCGCAGGCGCTCCTGGACCTGGGGCTCTCGGCCGGCCGGCCGCTGGCGATCCTGTCGGACAACTCCGTGGACCACGGCCTCCTGATGCTGGGCGCCCTCCACGTCGGCGTGCCCGTCGTCCCGGTCTCGCCGGCCTACTCGCTCCTGTCCAGCGACCACGCGAAGCTGCGGCACATCGTCGCCCTCGTCGAGCCCGGCCTCGTCTGGACCTCCGACCCGGAGGCCTTCGCGCCCGCGCTGGCCGCGGTCGGAGCGCCCAGGCCGCCGACGGTGGCCGAGCTGCTCGACTCCACGCCGGGTCCGGCGGTGGACCGGGCCCATGCCGCGGTCGGCCCCGGGGACGTCGCGAAGGTGCTCTTCACGTCCGGGTCCACCGGCGCGCCGAAGGGCGTCATCAACACACACGGCATGCTGACGTCGAACCAGCAGATGCTCGCGCAGGGCTGGCCGTTCCTCGAACGCCGCCCGCCCGTCGTCGTGGACTGGCTGCCCTGGAATCACACCTTCGGCGGCAACCACAACTTCAACCTCGTGCTGCGCAACGGCGGCACGCTCTACATCGACGGCGGCCGGCCGGTGCCTGGACGGATCGAGGTCACGGCGCGCAACCTGACCGACGTCTCGCCGACGCTCTACTTCAACGTGCCGCGGGGGTTCGACCTCCTGCTGCCGTGCCTCGAGCGGGACGCGTCGCTCCGCCGCCGGTTCTTCCACGACCTGGACGCCGTGTTCTACGCGGCGGCGGCGTTGCCGGACAATCTGTGGCGGCGTCTCGCCGCCGTCGCCGCCGCCGAGACGGGCGGGCGTCTCGCGATGCTGTCGGGATGGGGGTCGACCGAGACGTCGCCGCTCGCCACCCAGGTGCACTTCCCGATCGAGCGGGCGGACGTGATCGGGCTGCCGGTCGCCGGCGCGACGCTGAAGCTCGTGCCCGCGGGCGACAAGCTCGAAGTGCGGGTGCGCGGCCCGCACGTGACCCCCGGCTACTTCCGGCAGCCGCATCTCACCGCCGAGGCCTTCGACGACGAGGGCTTCTACAGGATCGGGGATGCCGTGCGCTTCGCGGACCCGGCCGATCCCGCGCGCGGCCTGGTGTTCGATGGCCGTGTGGCCGAGGACTTCAAGCTCTCCACCGGCACCTGGGTCAGCGCCGGCACGGTCCGCGTGCGGCTGGTGGCGGCGGCCGATCCGCTCGTCCAGGACGCCGTCGTCACCGGACACGACCGCGACGAGGTGGGCGCGCTCGTCTTCCTGTCCGCTGCCGCCCGGGCGCTCGGAGAGGCCGAGCTCCACGAGCGGCTCGCCGCCGTCCTGCGCGCGCTGGCCGCCGAGGGCGCCGGCAGCGCCGCGACGCCGGGACGCCTCCTGGTCCTGGAGGACCCGCCGTCGATCGACGGCGGCGAGATCACCGACAAGGGCTACATCAACCAGCGGGCGGTGCGGGCGCGGCGGCAGGCCCTCGTCGACCGCCTCTACGACGACGGTCCAGGCGTCATTCGCCCCTGAACCCGTCCCACCCCCGGCGACGATGGGTGCGGCGGCGGACGTCCCCGTTCCGGATCCGAACACCTGCCCGTGACGGAGCCGTCGCCCGGCCGTCCCTGGCATCGCACGGCTGAGCCATTGGCGCGAAAACAGGCCGGAAACCCGCTGACGTCGCGTCGCGTTCGGTGGGGGGCGCCGGCGGCCGACTGGCACGCTCCTCGCCTGCGCGAAGGGCGAGTCCCATGGACATCCCCCGCGTCAAACCGTCCCGCACCGAGGTCTGGACGTCGCGCACCGCGACGTGGCTGGGCGTGGCGGCGGTGTGCGTGACGCCGATCGTGGCGGCTGGCGCCTGGCTGCTGGTCACCGATCCCGTCCTGGCGGCCGACGTGGCCGCCACCGGCGATCCGTGGCCCCTGGTCCGGGCCATCGCCGACGCGATCGGCGACGTGATGCGCTACGTGCTCGACCTCTAGTGGGACACGAGGGCCGCGCCCTCACCCTCGTCCGGCCGCGAGCGCCACGAAGGCATCCACCTCTAGGTCCGTCGTCCGGAACGACGTCAGCAGCCTGATGAACACCTCGCCCGGACCGACCACGTCGGTGCCGGGACCCTCGCCCGGCCACACGAGATACCGCGCGCCGTGCCGCTGCAGGTGGTCGTGGAGCGCGCGCGGCACGACGGCGAACACGGCGTTGGCGTCCACCGGGAGCGGCAGCCGCACGCCGCCGATGCCGCCGAGACCCGCGGCCAGACGATCCGCGGCGGCATTGGCGTGCCGCGCGTTGGCGAGCCAGCGGTCGCCCTCCAGGTAGGCCAGGAGCTGCGCCGCCAGGAAGCGGCTCTTCGACACGAGCTGCCCGGTGCGCTTGCGCAGGTACACGAAGTCGTCCGCCAGGGCCTTGTCGAAGAAGACGACGGCCTCGACGCCGAGGGCCCCGTTCTTCGTGGCGCCGAAGGACAGGACGTCCACCCCGGCCTGCCACGAGAGCTCGGCCGGCGTGCACCCGAGGCGGGCGACGGCGTTGGCGAAGCGGGCGCCGTCCATGTGCACGCGCAGGCCCCGCTCGCGCGCGAGCGTCGACAGCGCGGCGACCTCGTCCGGCGTGTACGCGGTGCCGAGCTCGGTGGCGTTCGCCAGGGACAGGACCTGCGGCCGCTGCTCGTGCTCGCCCCGCCCCATCGTGGCCAGCATCGCCTCGACGGCGGCGGGCGTCAGCTTGCAGGCCGGCCCCCGGACGCCCATCAGCTTCGCGCCGCCCGTGTACAGCTCCGGCGCGCCGCACTCGTCGGTCGTGATGTGGGCCTCGGCGTGGCAAACGACGGCGCCGTAGGGCGGACAGCACGCCGCCAGGGCCAGCGAGTTGGCGGCCGTGCCCGTCACGACCAGGTAGGCGGCGAGATCGCACGCGAAGACGTCGCGGAGCCGCTGCTCGGCCGCGGCCGTGCGCGGGTCGTAGCCGTAGGCTCTGGCGGTGCCGCCGTTGGCGTCGCGGAGGGCGTCGAGGATGGCGTCGTCCACGCCGTGGACGTTGTCGCTGGCGAAATCCATCGCCCGGGATTCTGCCACGCGGCGCGGACGGCCGTCAGAACCGGAACGTCTGCACGAGCTTCACGGCCGCCTTCCGGTCCAGCGTCCTCCACCGGTCGCTGTCCAGCCAGTTGTGGGTGTAGACGACGAACAGGTCGTTGCCCGGCCGCCGGATCCAGCGGAAGCGGGCCTGCCAGCCGAGCGACTCGCTCTGCGTGTCGAACTGGACGTTGTTCGTGAGCGAGATCCACGGGCTGAACTGGACGCTGGCGTCCAGGCGGTACAGCTTCGTGGTGAACTCGCCCTCGGCCAGGCGGACGTCGTTGAACTCGGTGGTGGCCTGGACGTAGACGCCGGCCGTGGGCCGCAGCCTGAGGTTCAGGTTGAACTCGCGCCGGTCGCCCGAGTAGAAGTCGCCGAACGAGTACTCGGCGCGCGTCGAGATCGGCCGGTTCTCGGCCGAATCGAAGGTGAGCTGCTGGCGCCGCCAGGCGTAGCGGCTGCCGAAGGGCAGCAGGATGCCGTCGCTGATCTCGAAGTCCACTTCGAGCTGCTCGGTCACCTGGAACACCTGCGCCTGGAGGCGGTCGCCGCTCTCGAAGAGGACTTCGAGGGGCGTCAGGAAGTACTGCCGGGTGATGAGCGTGTTGTCGGGCAGCGTGGACAGTTCCATGTTGGCCCCGAACTGCAGCTCGCGAATGCCGCGCCGGTTGATGCGCGGGGAGTATTCGAACCGGCTGTTCCAGCGGCGGAAGTTCACGCGCGGCGTGAAGCCCACGGCCGCGTCGTAGGCCGGGTCCACCTCGCGGAAGAACACGCTCGCGTTGAGCGGGTCGTTGTTGTACACGACGCGCGCGCCGTAGTTGTTGGATCCGCCGGCCACGTCCGGCAGGCCAGTCGTGTGCACGAAGTAGGCCCCGGTTTCGAAGTTCTTGGTGGATCCCAGGAACGACGGCGTGGAGAACGTGACGTCGTAGCCGAGCGTGTGCTGATCGACCAGGCCGCTCGATGCGTCCACGCCGGCCCGCCTCGTGTAGAGCAGACCCGCGAACGACTGCCGGCCGAACCGGCGCTTGAGCCGGAGCGCGGTGAAGTCCTCGGCGGGCAGCCGCGTGTCGGTGCCCGGCTCCCCGTCGTCCACGCCCGTCCGGACGTGCAGGGCTCCGACGTCCTGCTGGCCGAGCTGCCCGGTGAGCTTGGCGCCGAACAGCACGCGCTGGGGCTGCCCGTCGTTCAGGCCGATACGGCGCGAGAAGAACGGGGATCCGTCGCCGGGCGGGAAGTCGAAGAAGCTGGACCCCTCGAGGAAGAAGGCGCGGCGCTCGGGGAAGAAGAGGGGGAAGCGGGTGAGGTTGGTGCGCCGCTGATCGACCTCGGTCTCGGCGAAGTCGGTGTTCACGGTGAAGTTGGCGCGCAACCCGGGCGTGATGTTGTAGAAGACGTCCATTCCCGCGCTGGCGTCGCTGGTCGTGCCGGGCAGCCCGTTGCCGGGCGCGTTCCCGACCGACGCGATCCCGTACGGCTTCACTTCCAGGCCCAGGCCGTGCGATTCCACGTGGATGCCCCGCAGGCGGCCGGCGTTGCTCATCCGCAGCAACCCCTCCGTGCGCTGCCAGCCCGTCCAGAGGCTCTCCTCGTTCTTGCGCCGCACCGTGCGCTGGAAGTTCACGCCCCACTCGTCGGACGCGGCGTTGAGGTTCAGCGTGCGGAACGGGATCTCGACTTCGGCGGTCCAGCCGACGTCGGTACGGCGCACGCGGGCGATCCAGATGCCGTCCCAGGACTTGTTCATGGGCGCCCCGAACTGGCCCCCGCCCCCCCCGCCTCCACGGCCGCCGCCGCTCCCGCCCGGCCCCGTGACCAGCCCGTCGCCCATCGCGCCGGCCGGGTTGATCTCGAAGAAGTAGCCCGTGCGGCCGTCGAGGTAGGTGTCGAGGCCCCACAGGAACCGGTCGTCGCCGCTCAACGGCTCGTCGCGCTGCATCTGGTTGGCCAGCAGGCGATCGGGTTCCGAGTCGTAACAGATCACGCCGAGCAGCAGCCGTCGTCCGTCGATGGCGACCCGCACCTCGGTACGCTCGGTCGCCGGCGCGCCCGGGCGCGGATCCCGCTGCCGGAAGTCGGTTGCCGGGACGGCGCGCTTCCACACCGGCTCGTCGAGGAATCCGTCCAGGGCGATCACCTCGCCCTCGTGCAGGGGCGCGGCGTCGATCACGGGCCGCGCGCCGTCCGCCGGGGCATCCTGCGCGCGCACGGCCGCCGTCGCGACGAGCAGGGCGGCGATCGCGCAGGCACACGAGGGACGTGAGATGAGCGGCATCACGGGTGAACCGGCCGGGAAGCGAACGACGAAACCGAGGATCCGAACCCGAAGAACCGAAATGATACCGCGGCGCCTCGGGGCGGCATGTCACGTCATGCACGCGAACGCGGCCCGCGCCGATGAATATGGACGAGGCGGATCGGTGTGCGAGACTCGGCCTCGGCCAGACACCAGGCAATCGTGAGAAAGGATTCCGTTCCCATGGCAACGATCATCGAAGTCCCCAGGCGCGCCGGCAGGAGTGCGGGCGTCGTGCTGGTGTTCGTGCTGCTCGCCCTGTCGGCGTCGTGCGCGTTCCGCACGATCGACACAGGGTATGTGGGCGTCACGACGCTCTTCGGCAAGCTCACGGGCGAGCAGCTCCCCGAGGGGCTCCACCTGGTCAACCCGCTGAAGCGGGTGGCGAAGATGTCGGTCCGCACGCAGGAGATCAAGGAGCACGCGGACGTGCCCTCGAGCGAGGGCCTCATCATCGGCCTCGAGACCTCCCTGCTGTACCGGCTCGATCCGGCGCGGGCGGGCGAGGTGTACCAGCGGATCGGACCTGGCTACGTCGAGGTGGTGGTCGTTCCGAACCTCCGCTCCGTGATGCGCGCCGTCACGGCCGCGCACACGGCCAACGCGCTGTACAGCGAGGGGCGGGATCAGGTGGCGCAGCAGATGCTCGACCAGCTCAAGCGCATCCTCGACCCGCGGGGCGTGCTGGTGGAGACCGTGCTGCTGCGCGACATCCGCCTGCCGGACACGCTCCGGGCCGCCATCGAGGCGAAGCAGCAGGCCGAACAGCAGGCGCAGCAGATGCAGTTCGTGCTGGCGCGCGAGCGCCAGGAGGCCGAGCGCAAGCGCATCGAGGCCCAGGGCGTGTCGGACTTCCAGCGGATCGTGTCGACCGGCATCAGCCAGCAGCTCCTCGAGTGGAAGGGCATCGAGGCCACCGAGAAGCTCGTGAACAGCAGCAACAGCAAGATCGTCGTGATCGGCAATTCCAAGAACGGGCTGCCGATCATCCTGCCGAGCCAGTAGGCGCGCCGCGAGGCGCGTCGTGGCCGGGCGGACCCGAGCGGCCGCCCGGATCAGCCGCGGGGGCGGCTCACGGCGTACGCCAGGTGGCGCCGTCGTCGGTCGAGGTCCAGGTGCGCCCGCTCACGGTCGTGGCGACGATGCGATCCGGCGCCCGGACGGCGATCGACGCGAACGCCTCCGTCGTCGGCACGTCCACCCGCGCCCACGTGCGGCCGCCGTCGGTGGAGCGCTCGATCCGCCCACCGCGCACGCGCCATGGACTGGCCGCCATGGCGGCCCCCAACGCCCGGACGCCGGCCGCGCCGGCCGCCGGCTCCGGCGCGGGTGCTCCGGCATTGACGTTCTCGCGCGCGCGCTCGGTCCGGGCGTCGGCGAGGTCCTCGGCCTTGGGCGCGGGCACGGCGGCGGCACTCGGAGCCGGAGCCGCCGCTGCAGGAGGCGCTGGGGCGTTCACGGCCGCGCGGGCCTGCGACAGGCGTGAGCGCGCCAGGGCCTCCTGGAGCTCGGCACTTGCCACCTGCTTCGCCTCCGTCGCCGCGGCGGCGCCGCCGGCCGTCGGCGGCTGGGCCGTGCGCGCCGGGGTTGGGGCATCCGCTCGTCGGGTGTCCACCGGAGCAGGCGGCGATGCCGGTGCCTCTTCCAGAGGGGCCGGCTGCCGGGCCGCCTGTGTCTCGACTGCCCCAGCCGTGGAGGGAGCCGGCCCGTCGGCGGGCGCCGGCCGCCCGATCCAGACGGCGACCACGGCCACTGCCGCCAGGGAGGCCGCCGGCACGAGCCACCGCCAGCCAAACAGCCAGCTCGACGGGGTGCCGTCGCTCGTGCCTTCCGGCGCGATGGGCGCGGGCGGTGCGGGCAATCCCTCCGGCGCGTCCCCGCTGGCCGCCAAGTACGCCGCCACGATGGCCTGGCAGCGCTCGCAGGTCGACAGATGCGGAAGGACGGTGTGTCGCTCGGACGTGCCGAGCTGGTTCTCGGCATACAACGCCAGAAGCTCCGCATCGGGGCAGTCGGTCAGACCAGCGGCCTCGATGGCGGCCGCGGCGGAGGCCACCAGCGGATCGGCCAGTTGCCGGCGCTGGGCCTCGTCGCGGTCGGGCTCGATGTCCTTGGGCAGGCTCACGGCGTCCTCTTTCCTGTGAACGTTGGCGCTCCGGACTCTTGCGGCGGTCCGACGCCAAGGGCGTCCGCGAGCGCCGCGTCCCAGGACTGCCGGGCGACGGCGGCCCAGTCATCGACGTCGGTGATCGACATGCGCCGAGCCTCCAGTTCGCGTTCGATCGCCGTGCGCAGTGCCCGTCGGACGCGCTCCAGCCGACGGGACGCCGTGGCCTCGCTCACGCCGGATGCCTGCCCGATGGCCGCCAGCGTCACCCCGTGGACGTAGTACCACGCTATCAGGCGCCGGTCGTCCGCCGACAGCACGCCCAAGGCCGCGGTCACGGCGCCGGCGGCCGCGCGCATGGTGGCCGCATCGGCGGGATGGAGGCGGTCCGGCGCCGCCAGGCGGGTCTCGGCGGGGCGCGCCGCGTCGTCGTCCAGCGAGACGGTCCGCTTCCGCGCGCGGACGAGGTCCACGTGGCGCTGGGCAAGGACGCTGCGCAGCCACGTCGAGAGCTTCGCCCGGCCGTGGTAGTAGCGGAACAACGACCGGCGCCGCCCATCACGCTCGCCGAGACCGTAGAGGTCGGCGTAGAGCGAATCGGCCAGCTCGCGGCCCGTCGCGTCGTCGGTCATCGCGCGCGCGGCGCGGTACAACTCCGGCCGGTACGTGAGGACGAAATGATCCCATGCGTCGGGCAGGCCCTCCGCGCACGCCACAGCCAGTCCCAGATCCTCTGGGTGATGTGTGGTGAGCAGCACGAGCGAGTTGGCCTGCCCGGGCCCGGGCCACCTGGCCCTGAATGCGTCGAGGACGCCGGCGGTGAACGCCTCCCGCGTGAGACCCCATCGCGCCGCGCCGGACCGCGTGTAGAGCGTGTCGAGCGTCGCGTCGTCCACCGGCGGTGCTGCGGCCGGCGCGGCCGCCCGGTCGTCGTTCACTCCTCGATCTCGAAGGCCAGGAACAGGTACTGCCCCTGCCGCACGACCTGCAGCGCGCACGCCGCGCGTGGCGCCAGGGCACCGACCAGGCGCTTCAGGTCCTCCAGGGTCCTCACCGGCGTCCGGTTGAGGGCCACGATGAGGTCGCCGGTCTCGATGCCCAGGTCGGCCGCCTCCTCGCCCGCCCGCGCCGCCACGAGCGTGCCCGAGACGGTGTCGTCCACGCCGAGCTGCTGGCGCAGCGCGTCGGTCAGCGTCAGCGCCAGCACGCCCAGGCGTGGCACCAGGTTCTCCGTGCGCGAGACCAGCGCGGCGAAGCGCGACGGGTCGTCCTGCCGCTCCTCGACCGCGACCGTCAGCGTGAGACGCTGGGCGCCGCGCAGGACCGCGAGCGTCGCCTTGGACCCCGCGGGCCGGCGGTACAGGTTGACGTCGAGCTGACGGCCGTTCTCGATCGGCTTGCCATCGAGGGCGACGACGATGTCGCCCGTCCTGAGCCCGGCCTGGCCCGCCGGCCCGTCCGGATCGACGTCGGCGACGAGCGCCCCGGTGTCCTGCGGCAGCTCGAGGCCCTTGGCCATGGGTTCCGTGATCGACTGGACCACGGCGCCGATCGTCCCACGCCTCACGAGCCCGTACGCCTTGAGCTGCTCGAACACCGTGCGCACGATGTTGCTCGGCGCCGCGAATCCCAGGCCCTCGTTGCCGCCGCCCTGCGACAGGATCAGGGTGTTGATGCCCACCACGCGCCCGTTGGCGTCCACGAGCGGCCCACCGCTGCTGCCGGGATTGATCGGCGCGTCGGTCTGGATGTAGACCATCGGATCGTCGGGTTCGAGCTGGCGTCCCACCGCGCTCACGACGCCCATCGTCACCGTGTTGTCCAGCCCGAGCGGGCTGCCGAGGGCGAAGACCAGCTGGCCCGGCCGGAGCGTGTCGGAGTCGCCGAGGGGCAGCGCCTGCAGCCCGAGGCCGCGTCCGTCGACCTGCAGCAGCGCCAGGTCCGTCTCCTCGTCCACGCCCACCACCGACGCCTCCAGCGTCCGCCCCCGCGGCCGCACGATCGAGGCGCCGGCCGTCCGCGAGGCCAGCACGACCTGGACGCGCCGCGCGCCTTCGATGACGTGGTAGTTCGTCATCACGTAGCCGGCGGCGTCCACGATGACGCCCGACCCCGCGGACCGGCGCCGTTCCACCATCGCGTCGCCGGTCGTGTCCCCGGGATCGCCGGCGAGGCCGCTGGCCAGCACCTGGACCGTGCCGCTGCCCACCTGGGCGGCCAGGGCCTCGAACGAGGCGCTGATGTCGGCGAGCGCGATCGTCCGCGCCGGCGCCGCGACCGGCTGCCCGTGGGCCGCGTCGGCCGCGAGCAGGCCGGCGGCCGCCATGAGACCGGCCGTGACGACCCGCCGCGCTTGCTTCGCTGCTGCCCGACGCTTCATGCCGCCCCGCTCGCCTGCATGTGCACGCTCCGAGAAGTCCGGCGCCATCGGCCGCGACACCCGAGCTTAGCAGCCCCGTGGTGCGGGCGGCGCCGGCATTCGGCCGGCGGGCGGCCGGGTCTGGTACAGTCCGATCCGCACATGACGGCGACGCTGACGTTCCTTGGAGCGGCCCGCACGGTGACCGGCTCCCGCTACCTGGTGGAGTCCTCGGGCCGGCGCGTGCTGGTGGATTGCGGGATGTTCCAGGGGCTCAAGGAACTGCGCCTCAGGAACTGGGCGCCGTCGCCCGTGCCCCCCGCGGCCATCGACGCCGTGGTCGTCACCCACGCCCACCTGGATCACGTCGGCATGCTGCCGCGGCTCGTGGCGCAGGGGTTCAAGGGCCGGATCTTTTGCACCCCCGGCACCCAGGATCTGTGCAGCCTGGTGCTGCCGGACGCCGGCCGGCTGCAGGAAGAGGAGGCGGACCGCGCCAATCGCGGCGGCTACTCCAAGCACCACCCGGCCAAGCCCCTCTTCACCGAAGACCAGGCCGTCGCCACGCTGTCGCGCCTCCAGCCGGTCGGCTACCACCGCCCCGTGCCTGTCGCCAACGGCCTCGAGGCCGAGTTCATTCCGACGGGCCACCTCCTCGGGGCCGCGTACGTCAGGATGCGCCGGGCGGACGGGAGCGGTGGCGCCGTGGTCTTCGGCGGCGACCTGGGACGCTACAACCGGCCCGTGCTGCCGGACCCGTCGGCGGGGACCGCCGCCGACGTCCTGCTCGTCGAGTCCACCTACGGCGACCGCCTCCATCCCGACGGTGATGAGACCGAACGCCTCGCGACGCTTATACGGGAAACGTCCGAGCGGGGCGGGAAGCTCGTCATCCCGTCCTTCGCGATCGGCCGGGTGGAGGAAGTCTTGTACGCCATCAAGAAGCTCGAGGACGGCGGCGCGGTCCCGGCCCTGCCGGTCTACGTGGACAGCCCGATGGCGCTGCAGGCGCTGAAGTTCTACGAGCGCCGCGCCCACGAACTGGATGGGGACATCGGCCGCCACCGCGGCGAGGTGTCCGCCTTCTGCACGGCCCGCTTCACCCCGGTGGCGTCGTCCCGGGAGTCCCAGGACGTGGTCAACCGGGCCGGCCCCGCCATCGTCATCTCGTCGAGCGGCATGGCCACGGGTGGGCGGGTACTTCACCACCTGGCCAAGGCGTTGCCCGATCAGAGGAATACCGTGCTCTTTGTCGGGTTCCAGGCCGCCGGGACGCGCGGCCGACACCTGATCGAGGGCGCCCAGGAGGTCAAGATCTACGGGCAGCAGGTTCCCGTGCATGCGCGCGTGGAGAAGCTGAACGGGATGTCGGCGCATGCAGACGCGAGCGAAATCGTGCGTTGGTTGCGCACCTTCCCGTCGCCGCCGCGCACGACCTACCTCGTGCACGGGGAGCCGTCGGCCCAGGACGCCCTGAAATCGCGAATCGAGCACGAGCTGGCCTGGAACGTGCAGGTCCCGCGGCACGGGGAACGTGTGCCTGTTCCCCTCTAGACCAAGACTCGCTCAGCCGCGATGCCGCCGCCCGACGCTTCGACCCGCCACGACACTACCGCTGCGGCGTCCCGCCGCTACCTCCTGGAGCGCGTGGACGACGCGGCCGTCGTCCAGTTGTACGCGGACGGCTTCGACCAGCTCACGCTCGATCAGAAGACGCTGGTCTGGCACCTGTACCAGGCCGCCCTGGCCGGACGGGACATCTACGCCGACCAGCGCTACGAGCACGCCCTGGAGATGCGCGATTTCCTGGAGGCCCTGGTGCTGGCCGACTCGGCGCTCGCGCCCGACGTGGCGCGCGAGATCTGGCGCTACACCAAGCTCTTCTGGATCAACTCCGGGCCCTTCAACAACCTCACGGCGCGGAAGTTCGTCCTGCGGCTGAGCGTGGAAGCGCTGGCGGCGGCGGCGACCGCCGCCTCGAGCGCGGGCGCCCGCTTCGCCTGCCGGCCGGGTGAAACCCCCGGCGACCTGGCTCGCCGCCTCGCGCCGTTCCTGCTCGATCCGGCCGTGGACCCTATGGTCACGAACAAGTCGCCGGGCCCGGGCGGCGACATCCTGCGCGACAGCGCGAACAACCTGTACGACGGCGTGACGACGGCGGACCTCGAGGGGTTCGTCGAGCGCCATCCGCTGAACTCGCGGCTCGTCAAGCGCGACGGCGTGCTCGTCGAAGAGGTGTACCGCGTGGGCGGCCGCTACGGCGCCGAGCTCGCCCGGGTCGTCCAGCACCTCGAGGCGGCCATCCGCTGGGCGCCGCCCGGGTTCGCGCGGGCGCTCGAGGCGCTGGTCCGCTGGTACCGCACCGGCGAGGACGAGGACCGCGTCGCCTTCGACGTCGCCTGGGTGACCGCCACCGATTCCTCCGTGGACACCATGAACGGCTTCATCGAGGTCTACATGGACGCCCGCGGGATGAAGGGCGCGTGGGAGGGCATGGTCTACTACGTGAACCGGGCCAAGACCGCGCGCATCGAGGCGCTGGCGGCCCACGCGCAGTGGTTCGAGGACCGCATGCCCATCGCGCCCATGTACCGCAAGCCGGTCGTGCAGGGCGTGTCGGCCAGCGCGATCGAGGTCGTGATCGAGACGGGCGACGCGGGCCCGATCACGCCCATCGGCGTGAACCTGCCCAACGACCAGCGGGTGCGGGAGGCCCACGGCAGCAAGTCCGTCACCCTCGCCAACGTGACCGAGGCGTACGAGCTCAGCACCACCGACGAGTACCGGCGGGAGTTCGCGTGGTCCGACGACGAGTTCCAGCGGGCGAAGCGCTGGGGCGGCGTCGCGGGCGAGATCGCCACCGAGATCCACGAAGTGCTGGGCCACGGGTCCGGGCGGATGAACGCGGCCGCGCAGGCCCAGCCCCAGGAGCTGCTGCGCGAGCAGTATTCGGCGCTCGAGGAAACGCGCGCCGACCTGGTCGCGCTCTATTTCTGCGCCGATCCGATCATGGTCGAGCTCGGGCTCGTTCCGGCGGACGAATTCGCCGACGTCGTGCGCACCGAATACGAGGCCTACGCGCGCACGGCCCTCGTCCAGCTCCGGCGCGTCCGCGAGGGCACGCAGCTCGAGGAAGATCACATGCGCAACCGCCAGGCCATCGTGCACTGGCTGCTGGCCAACACCCGCGCGATCTCGGTGCGCATCAGGAACGGGCGCACCTACCACGTGGTGGACAGCGTGGCGGAATTCCGCGAGGGCGTCGCGCGGATGCTGCACGAGGTGCAGCGCATCAAGTCCGAGGGCGACTACGCCGCCGCCCGCGAGCTGTTCGACACCTACGGCGTGCACTTCGACGCGGCGCTGCGCGACGAGATCGTCTCGCGGGTGGACGCGCTGAACCTGCCGTCCTACACCGCGTTCGTCATGCCCACGCTGACGCCTGTCCAGGACGCCGACGGCGCGATCACGGACGTGACGGTCTCCTACGGCTGCGATTTCGCGGCGCAGATGCTGGCCTACTCCGCCCACCGGCGGCCGTAAGGCATTGCGATCGTCCGTCGGCCGCGACTGCGGGTCAGGTACGCCTCGATCTCGCGGACGAGCAGCCCGATCGTGACGTCCCAGTCGCCGTTGGCGGGCGTCAGGGCCTGGAAGCGCGGCAGCGTCGCGAGCGACTCGGGCAGATCGGCCGCGTCGGGGAGCCTCGCGCCCTCCACCACCACCGGGAAGAGCGCCTTGCGCCCCGCGATCAGGGCCTCGATCTCGCCCCGCACGACGTCCTTCGGCTCGTGGAGCCGGGGAGGCTCTCCGGCCGGCCCGCGCGACAGCCACGACCGGCCGATCACGACGACGCCGACCGCGCACGACTCGATGGCCTGGCGGATGGACTCGGCCCACGCGTGGCTGGGCGCAATCCCATTGATGTCGAAGAACACCCGCCGCGATCCGAAGTGCTCGGCCAGATCGCGCGCGATTCTTCCGGCGGCGGCCGGGGCGTCGCTCCGTCGGTAGGACACGAAGATGTCCGGGCGTTCGGCCAGCGTGCCCCGGAGCAGGTTCCCGAGCTGACCCGTCCCGCTCACCCAGGGCTCGGCCAGCCGCAGGTACTGCGAGCGGCTGACGCCCGGCACCGGGTGCGCCTCCCACGTCCGGAGGATGTCCTGGAACACCTCGTCGGAGTTGCCGGTCAGGCCGCCCATGAAGGGCAGCGGGAAGACGGGACGGCCACGGTCCAGCATGCGGCGCGCGATGTCGAGCGCTCCGCGCCCGCCGCCCACCATCACCCCAGCGTCGGCGCGAGACACGGCCTCGCGCTTCCACGTCTCGACATTCGTCACGCGCACCCGGCACGCACGCGGCGCGGCGAACCCCGGCAGGGGCCAGCCGCCGCGGCGCAGGATCCGGCTGGCGCCCAGGGAGACCTGCCAGAAGGCGCCCTCCGGCGACTCGCCGCGTTCGGTGAGGGCGTCGCAGAAGCTGCGGGACACCCAGTCGTCCACGCCCGTCGAGTTGCCGGTGACGAGGCCGAAGCCGGCGTCCGCCAGCGTGCTGCCGATCATGCGGGCCGCGCGCCGCTTCGCGGCGTTGGCGAAGCCGGTGCCCAGCACCAGCACGAACGTCGACCGGGTACTCGGCATCGGTGGCGCGCCTACCGCGTCGTCGGGCGCTCGGGGACGATCGTCTCCCCGCGCGCCAGCATCGCCACGAGTTCCGCGATCTTCCGCGCGCGGCCGACCGGCGTCCGCATCGCCCCGGTCCGGAACGCGAGCGCGAAGAGGTTCGTCTTCCCGAGTCGCTCGAACGTGGTGCGGGCGCGCGGGTTGGCGTGGATGGCGGCGCGCAGGTCCTCGGGGATCGAGTCCCGCGACGCCGACCGGATGGGCGCATACGCCGCGGCCCAGCGGCCATCGGCCTTGGCGGCGTCCACCTGCCGGAGGCCCGCCGGCTGCATGCGGCCGGCCTTCGTCAGCCGCGCGACGTGGTCCCGATTCACCTGGCTCCAGACGCTGCGCGGCCGGCGGGGCGTGTAGCGCTGCAGGAACGAGGCGTCGTCCCAGGCCTTCCGAATGCCGTCGATCCACCCCCAGCACAGGGCGACGTCGAGCGCCTGGGCCGCCGTCACGCTCTTCGCGCCCGAACCTTTCTTGTAGATGCGGAGCCAGATTTCGTCGGCACGCGCGTGGTGGGCGCGGAGCCATGTCTCGAACGCGCGCGCGGACGCAAAGGCGCGGATCGCGGCCGGGTTCGGGATGACGGGCGCCACGGCCCGCCAGTGTGCCACGGACCGTCGTCGGCGTAGAATGCCCGTCCGACCGGAGGCCCCCATGCGCACGTGTGTCGTACGAATCCTGATACTCGCCGTCGGGCTCGCGGCTGCCGTGCCCGCGGCCGGGCAGACGCCCCCGCCCCCGACCGATCGCTCGAAGGCCAGCGTGTTCCCGGCAGCCGATCTCGCGGCGGCCATCGCCGCGCTCCCGACCGACCGTCCATCGTCGGCCGTCCGCGTCTTCTCGCTGGCGCCGTACAACGTGAACGTCGAGCGCCGGCTGCCGAGGCCCCAGGGCGCGTCGCTGCACGAGGCGCAGGCCGAGCTCTTCTACGTCATCGAGGGCACGGCCACGCTGCTCACCGGCGGCACGCTCGTCTCGCCGACCCGCAACGGCACGAACCTGTCGGGCACGGGCATCGAGGGCGGCGTCCGTCAGACCTTCGCGAAGGGCGACTTCCTGATCGTGCCGTCCGGCATCCCGCACCAGTTCGTGGACATCCAGGCGCCCGTGCACCTGATGTCGCTCTACCTCCCGAACCCGCCGCAGTAGCGCTCGGCGCCGGCCGCCGGGCCTACGACTCGAGCGGCCGCAGCGGCGGCTCGGCCGGGCTCATGCGGCGGTACCGCGCCAGGTAGGCGATCAGCAGGGCCGCGTAGAGGACGATGCCGGCGTTCCTGAGCGTCAGCAGCGTCGTACCGAACCACGTCAGCCGCAACACGTCCGACGTGTAGAACTTCGGCACGATGAGGGCCGTGAGGAACGCCAGGATCAACAGCACGGGATGGCTGACCAGGCCCCACGAGCGTCCGTGGGAGAGGCCCCAGGGCATGAGCAGTCCGAGCGGCAGCAGCCACAAGAGGTACTGCGGCGACAGCACGGTGGAGGCCGCCAGGCTGAAGACCACCGTCGCCAGCATCGCGAGCTTGAAGAGCTCGGGGTCGCGCTGCGCGACCGATCCGCCGTCGATGCCCGGCGCCGGCGCCATCCGCCGCGCCTGGCGGAAGTACAACCCGTAGATGAGGGCGCAGCCGCCCGCGAGCACGGCCGGTGCCAGCGCCGCGAAGCTCGACGACAGGGACGATTCCACGTCGTAGGACCGGAAGAGCTCGACGCTCACCGGCAGCCCCACCTTCGACAGCAGCACCGTCACGGTTCCCCACGACGACTCGATGTGGATGCCCCGCGCCGCGTGAATCCGCAGGAACGAGATCGCGTCCTCGCCCAGGCGCAGGCCGAACACCACCCATGGCAGCAGGACGACGGCGGCCATCGCCGCGCCCTTCCGCGCCAGCTCCCGCGTGAGCGCCGCCAGACTGGCTGGCGTCGCGTGCAGCGCGCCCACCAGCCAGATGGGGATGAGGAGCACCGGGACCAGCTTGAACGCCACGGCCACGCTGAGGACGGCGCTCGACACGAGCGTCCGCCGTCCCGGCGCGATCATCAGCACGAGCGCCAGCGCCAGCAGCTGCCCGAGCAGCACGTCGAGGCGCGAGTAGAGAAAGTTCTTCAGCACGAGGCCCGCCAGCGTGTAGGTCACCACGCCCGCCACGACGGCGCTGAGCGGGGTCCGCCGTCGCAGGCGGTACGCCACCACCGCCGCGAGTGTCACGAGATCGAGCCCGAAGATCAGCGTGTGGAAGGCGGTGCTGAAGGACCGCGTGAAGTCGTCGGGGTCCACGGCCGGCGGCACCAGGCGCCCGACGAGCGCCAGCAGATCCACCGCCAGCGGCGGATACTCGACGGTCTTGGGCCAGGTGTCGGGCGGATAGAAGTGCTCGTAGATGGTGGCGCCCTGCTGGTGCGCCACCCGCGCCTCGTAGGCGTAGCGGGCGTAGTACGGCACGTCACCCGGGACCATCAGCGACCACACGAAGACGCGGCTGGCGGCGAACGCCGCCAGGGCCAGGAGCAGCAGCGGCCCGCCGTACGCGGCACACAGTCGCTCGTAGCGCCTGGACAGCGCCGCGACGGCGTCAAAGAGCGTCTGCCACGCCGCCGCGCGTGGGGCGGACCGCTGCTGACCGACAGGAACGGGTGCTGGCATGCGTTCGAGGCGCTCGCACGGGAGCGCGACAGCCGGGATTGGGGCGGGGGACCACCGGACGAACCGGACGGCCCGACGATGGTAGCGGGGAATACGGTGCCAACGAAATCCCGGACGTGCGGCCGAGCTGGCGTGGAGGTCACGGGCCGGATGGTGCGGGTGGGGCCAGGGTTCGCGACACAATGGCCGCATGCCCGTCACGCTCTCGCCCGAGGTCACCAAGCAGCTGCACGCGTCCATCAAGAAGTTCTGCGCCGAGCACCTGGACGAGGAGATCGGCGACCTGAAGGCGGCGCTGTTCCTCGAGTTCTGCCTGGCCGAGGTGGGGGCCGTGGTCTACAACCGCGCCATCGGCGATGCCCAGCGCTATTTCCAGGACCGCGTGAACGATCTGGAGGGGGTCTGCTACCAGCCGGAGTTCAGCTACTGGACGCCGCGTCCCGGGAAACGGGGGTGACCAGGCCGACGCTCGTGCCGAGCGGATCGCGGACGACAGCCATCACGTCGCCGTCCGGCAGCACGGAACGCGGCACCACGACGCTCCCGCCGTGGGCGAGCGTCGCCTCGATCGCGGCGGCGATGTCGTCCACCTCGATGAACAACTGAACGAACGTGGCCGCGCCGGCGGGGGCCGGCCACACGCCGCCGGGGACGCCGCTGCCCGCGAGCAGCGCCCGGTAGCCGAGGGCGTTGTCGCGGCGTTCCTCCCACCCGAACACCGCGCCGTAGAACCGGACCACCTCGTCGGGATGCGGTGAGACGATCTGCCAGCGAACGACCGGGGCTGCCACTACGCCTCCACGCGCCAGCGATCGGCGGCGGGCATGGTGAGCGCTCCCGTCCGTAGCGCCTCCTGCAACGCCACCTGGACGTCGTCGAGCGACATCGCGGTCCGTGACGCGATCCAGCGTGCGTCGGCCGTGAACCCCGGCGCGGCCGCCAGTGCCCGGAGCCGATCGACCCGCTCGCGGTGCTGTGCGGCGGCGACCCGGGCCGACGTCCAGCCGAGCCGTGCGCCGAGGACGGCGATGGTCCGATCGGAGGGCCTGCGCTCGTGGCGGTGCAGGCGGCTGATCGCGGAATGCGAGACGCCGAGGGACTTCGCGAATGCGCGCAGCGAGTAGCGAGGATTGCGCCGTTGCCGGCGGTCGAACTCAGCGGCGAGCGCGGTGCCGAGCGTCACGGCCAACAGCCTGGCACCCCGTCCCCGTCAGGTCAATCGGCGAGGCGGCGAAAGTGGTGCGTACCCCTCGGGCGGTGGCGGGGCCGGCCGATCCCGGGGCATCGCGGCCGCATGCTAGAGTCCGCGCATGTGTGATTTCGGACGCGCGCACGATCATCAGGCCTTCGGGTACCTCGTCGACACGCCCGAGATCCGCGGCCTCATCGACGAGACGCGGCGCCTGACGGCGGGCATCGCCGACGTCGCGGCCAGGGTGGAGGCCTTGAAGCCCGCGTTCGCGCGGCTGCTGGCGGCCGACGGCTGGCTGCCGGAGGCCTACGGCGCGCCGGACGCGGCGAGCGGCATGGGCAGCGGCATCGGGCAGTACGCGCTCTACCGCGCGGAGGACGGATCGCTCACGCTCTTCTCGCTGGTCATCCCGGCGGGCGCGGAGACCCCCGTCCACGATCACCTGGCCTGGGGCCTCATCGGCGTCTACCGCGGCCGCCAGCAGGAGACGGTGTACCGGCGGCTCGACGACGGGGCCGAGGCCTCGCGCGCGGATCTCGAGGTGGCGCGCACGGGACTGATGGACACGGGGGAGTTCTACGCGCTCCTGCCGCCGCGCGACGACATCCACTACGTGAAGACCGTGTCGGACGTGCCGTCGGTATCGATCCACCTGCTGGCCAACGACACCGCGTGCGTCTGGCGCCACCGGTTCGAACCGGCGACGGGAGCCGTCACCGCCTTCCGGTCCGGGTACAGCAACGCGCCCTGTCCGCCTGAGCCGGCGTCCGCGCCGCCGGCCACGGCGTAGGCACCGGCGCCCACTTGGGCGACACTGAGGGGGTATGTCCGGCGCCGCCGTGATCGTCCGTGCCCGTGCGTGCCTGGGAATCGCCGCCGTCGTGTTCGTCGCGACCGCGGCCGCCGCCCGCGCGCAGGAGCCCATCGAAGTCCGCCTTCTCCGGGCCGAGGATGCCCGCCAGCTCACGCCCGAGACGCAGGCGCTCTTCGTCGAAGGGATGAAGAGCGCCGATGCGAAGGTCCGCGCGCAGGCCGTGCGAGCCGCCGGCCGCTTCGAGACGCCGGCCCTGCTCTTCGACATCCTGCCGCTCCTGGCCGACCGCGATGCCGACGTGCGGCGGTGGGCGTCCATCGCCGCGGCGAGTTCCGCCCGTGTCTTCGGCATGGAGGCGCTCGAGACGCTCATTCGCGTCATGCCCGCGGCATCGGCCCCGGATTGGGCGGAGTTCGCGGCGTCGCTCGGTCGGATTCCCGTCGTCACCCAGGACCAGTTCCACCAGGTGGAGGAGGCGATCCTCAAGGGCCTGCCGGCACCGGTCTCGTCGCCGCAGGTGGTCCGCGCGCCCCGGCGCGCGGTGCCCGCGGGTGGCGTCCCCGCGACCGACGACGCGGTGAAGACCGAGGGCGCGGCCCGCGGCCTCGAGGCCCTCACGAGGGTGAGCGGCAAGGTCCACACGCTGAGTGCCGACGGACGCTCGCGGCTCTTCCTCGTCGTGGAGACGCCCGACGCGCCAGGATCGCAGGCGCTCGTGCGCGCCCGGCGGCTCGCGCTACAGGCGCTGCGCAACGCCCGGGCGGTGGACGGCGCACTCCTCCAGGTGGCCGCCGGGGACCGCGATGACGAGGTGCGGCGGCTGGCCGTGGGCGCGGCCGGCGCCGCCGTGACCGCCGAGGCGCCGTCGCTGCTCACACCCGACGTGCGCGAGACCATCCTGAGGGCCGGACTGAAGGACGTCGAGCCCCGCGTGCGCTACGAGGCACTCCGCGGCTGGGGACGCCACCTGCAGGCGCGCGCCTGCCAGCCGGTCCTGGCGGCGCTCCAGGATCCCAGCCCCCACGTCGCGCTCCTGGCGCTCGATCTGCTCGGCGACGGGTGCGGCGCCGCGACGTCCGTGGCCAGCGCGCTCGCCAGGGAGGCCTCGGCCCTGCCGGCGGCCGCCGGCGCCTGGCACCGGGCCGCGCACGCCGTCGTCGGTCTGGCCAGGGTGGCCCCGGACCAGGCCCGTCCCCTGTTGCCGCGCTTCGCCGGCCACCCGACGTGGCAGGTCCGGATGTACGCGGCACGGGCCGCCGGCCAGGCAGGGTCGAGCGAGACGCTGATCCGCCTGGGCGCCGACGATCACGACAACGTCCGGAACGCCGCGCTCGACGAGCTCGCGCGGCTGAAGCGGCCCGAGGCGCTGGCGGTGGCCTACGCCGCGCTCGAGCGGAACGACTATCAGCTCGTCATGACCGCCGCCCGGGCGCTCACGGCGGAACCCGATCACCCGAAGGCCGCCAAGGCCCTCGTCGTCGCGCTGGTCCGGCTGACGCTGCAGGGGCGCGACACGTCGCGCGATCCCCGGGTGGCGATCCTGACGGCGCTCGCCGACGTGGGCAGCACGGCCGACGTCGAGGCCATCTCCGGTTTCCTCACCGATCCGGAGCCTCGCGTGGCCGACCAGGCCGCCAAGGCGCTCGAACGGTGGACGGGGCAGCCGCGGCAGGCCACCCCTCGCGCGCGCCGTCTGGTCGGGCCCGATCTGGAGATGCTGCAGCGGGCCTCGCGCCAGCGCCTGCGCATCACCATGGCGGACGGCGGCGTGATGGAACTGCGCCTGCTGGCCGACGAGGCGCCGGCGACCGTCGCGCGCGTGGCCTCGCTGGCCGCCAAGGGCTACTACGACGGCCTGACGTTCCACCGCGTGGAGCCGACCTTCGTGCTGCAGGGCGGGAGTCCCGGCGCCAACGAATACATGGGCGATGGGCCCTACATGCGCGACGAGCCCGGCGTGGCGCACCTGCGGGGTACGGTCGGCATCTCGACGCGCGGCCGCGACACCGGCGACGCCCAGATCTTCGTGAACCTCGTGGACTCGCCCCGGCTCGATCACGCCTACACCGTGTTCGCCGTCGTCGAGCGCGGCATGGACGTCGCCGACCGTGTCCTCGAGGGCGACGTCATGACGAAGGTCGAGCTCGTGGACGTCCCGAATCGCTGATGCCGGCTCCGGTCCGATCGTCGCGGCTGCCACGGGATCTCGCCCCGAACCGGCTCTCGGACGCCATCGCGCGGCGGCGCGTGTCCGGCCCGCCGCCGATCGACCTGACGGAGTCGAATCCGACACGCGTCGGGTTGTCGTACCCGCCCGATCTCCTGGCGCCGCTCGCGAGCGAGGCCGCCACCCGCTACGAGCCCCGGGCGCTGGGCCTGCCGTCCGCGCGGGCGGCCGCGGCGTCCGACTTCGCCCGCCGCGGCGTGGAGATGCCGGCCCGCCGCGTGTGCCTCACCGCCAGCACGAGCGAAGCGTACTCCTGGCTCTTCAAGCTGCTCTGTGAGCCGGGCGACCGCGTGCTCGTGCCGCGCCCGAGCTATCCGCTCTTCGAGCACCTCACGTCGCTCGAGGCCGTCGAGGCGTCGCCGTACGAGCTGGACCTGCACGGGCACTGGCGCCTCGACGTGGCCGCGCTGGCGCGGCAGATCGACGCGCGCACGAAAGCCGTCCTCGTCGTGTCGCCCAACAACCCCACGGGCTCCGTGCTGGACCACGACGAGCTCGATGCCCTGGCCGAGGTCTGCGCCGCGCGTGACGTCGCGCTCGTGGGCGACGAGGTGTTCGCGGACTACCGGCTGGACGGCCGCCCGCCCGCGCCGTCGGTGGCCCAGCAGTCGAAGGCGCTCGCCTTCGCGCTCGGCGGCCTTTCGAAGACGGTCGGCCTGCCGCAGGTGAAGCTCGGGTGGATCGGCGTCGCCGGTCCGGAGGCCGCGGTGGACGACGCCCTGCAGGGCCTCGAGCTCGTGGCCGACACCTTTCTCTCGGTGTCCACGCCGGTGCAGGTCGCGCTGCCGTCCCTGCTGGCGCGGGGGACGGCGGTGCGGGAGGCCATCCGCGAGCGCACGGGGCGCAACCTCGACGCGCTCAGGCGCGCCGTGGACGGGCATCCCGCCGTGACGATCCTGCCGCCTGCCGGGGGATGGTGCGCCGTGCTCCAGGTCCCGGCGGTGAGGAGCGAGGAGCACCTGGTGCTGGACCTCCTCGAGCAGGACGGCGTCATCGTGCATCCGGGCTACTTCTTCGACTTTCCCCGCGAGGCGTTCGTGGTCGTGAGCCTGCTGGTGGAGCCGGCGCCGTTCGACGCCGCGATGGCCCGCGTCCTCGCCAGGGCGGCGGAGGCCGGCGCGTGAGCGCCCGGCCGTCGCGCCAGAGCGGCATCGGGGTCCCGCTGTTCTCGCTGGCGTCGTCGGCGAGTTGGGGCCTTGGCGAGTTCACCGACCTGCCGGCGTTCGCGGCGTGGTGCCGCGAGGCCGGCCAGCGGTACGTACAGCTCCTGCCCCTCAACGAGATGTCGCCGGGCGAGACCTCGCCGTACTCCTCCATGTCGGCGATGGCGCTCGACCCGCTGTACATCCACGTGCCAGGTGTGCCCGACGTGGCGGCCCTGGGCGGAGAACCCGCGCTGGACGCCGCCGAGCGCGAGCGCCTCCTGGCGGTGCGGGCGTCGGCCAGCGTCCGCTATGCCGACATCCGCGCGCTCAAGTCGCAGGTGCTGCGCCGCGCCTACGCGCGCTTCAGGCGTGACGAGCTCGCCGCTGACACCGCGCGGGCCCGGGCGTTCCGCACCTACGCCGCCAGGGAGTCGTGGTGGCTCGACGGCTACACGACCTTCCGGGCGATCCACGCGTCGCAGGACGAGAAGGCGTGGTGGCAGTGGCCGCCGGCGCTGGCGTCGGGCGATCCGGGGGCCGTTGCGCAGGCCGCCGCGGCGCTCGACGAGGAGCGCGGGTATCGCGCCTACCTGCAATGGATCGCCGAGGATCAATGGCAGGAGGCGCGGCGCGCCTCGGCCGGCGTGCGGATGTTCGGCGACCTGCCGTTCATGATCTCGGCCGACAGCCCCGATGTGTGGGAGCGGCGCGGACAGTTCATGCTCGACGCCTCCGTTGGCGTGCCGCCGGATGCGTTCTCCGACAGCGGGCAGGACTGGGGCCTGCCGCCCTGGCGCTGGGAAGCGATGCAGGACACGGGCTTCAAGTGGATGCGCGCGCGGGCTCGCAGGCTGGCCGCGCTCTTCGACGGGGTGCGCGTCGATCACCTGGTGGGCCTCTACCGGATCTACGTCCGTCCTCACGACGAGAGCCAGCCCCGCGTCTTCTCGCCTCCCGACGAGCCCATGCAGAGCCGACTCGGCGCCAGGCTCCTGAACATCTACCTGGGCACGGGCCTCGAGGTCGTCGCGGAGGACCTGGGCACCGTGCCCGAGTTCGTCCGCTGGTCCATGGCGCGGCTGGGTGTCCCCGGATTCAAGGTGATGCGCTGGGAGCGCGCCTGGACCGACGAGGGCCAGCCCTTCGTGGACCCGTCGGCGTACCCCGACGTGTCGGTGGCGCTCACGGGCACGCACGACACCGAGACCCTGGCCGAGTGGTGGCGTGAGCTGGGCGACCGGCACCGCGCCGAGGTGCTGGCGCTGCCGAGCCTGGCCGCGACCGGGCCGTGGTCGGTGGCGGATCCTCGTCCGTTCGTCCCCGACGTCCGCGACGCGATCATCCGGGCGCTCGTCGCCAGCCCCGCGCGTCACGTGATGCTGCCCATCCAGGACGTGTTCGGCTGGGACGCGCGCATCAACACGCCCGCGACCGTGGGCGACGACAACTGGACGTGGAAGCTGCCGAACGCGATCGACCGGTGGCGCGACTCGCCGCAGTGGACCGAGCGGGCCCGGGCCCTGCACGACTGGTGCGCGGCGGCCGGGCGTCTCGCCTAGCGCCCTGCCGTCCCGGCCGGGCCATGCGGCCTCCTCCTGCCCGTGACCCCGGGTAGAATCGAGCGCTCACATGTCCGAGCAGGACGGGCCGTCGGCGGCGGGTCGGGACCACGCGACCGACCGGGGCACCAGGCTGGACTCCTGGAAGGAAATCGCCGCGTACGTCAAGCGGGACGTCCGCACGCTCCAGCGCTGGGAGAAGACGGCCGGCCTGCCGGTGCGCCGGATGCAGAAGCCCGGCCTCAGGGCGGTCTACGCCTATACGGCCGATCTGGATCAGTGGCTGCGGGACCAGGATCCCCGGACGATGGAGCCGGCCGAGGCTCCCGCCGCCGCGCGTTCCCGGGCCTCCGCGGCCCAGCCGGCGACGCGTCCTACGTGGCTGCTGTACACGGCGGCAGGCGCGGGGCTCGTCCTGGCGGCGACGCTCGCGCTCAGGCCGCCCGCGCCCGCCGCTCTCGGGCCGCTCACGGCACGGCCCATCACGTTCGAGCCAGGCAACGAGCGCGATCCCGACGTCTCGCCGGATGGGAAGTACGTCGCCTACGCGCAGCAGGCGCCCAACCTCCGGACGCGCGTCGTCGTGCGCCCGATCGACGGCGGAGAACCGCACGACATCACACCCGGGACGACGGACGAATGGAGTCCGGCGTGGTCCCCGGATGGGGCCCGACTCGCGTTCCTGCGCGGCGACCCCGCCGGCACCGCCACGCTCGTGCTGAGCTCCCCGCTCGGCGGCGACGAACGCACGCTGGGCACCGTGCGGCCCTACGCGCGCCGCCGGCTGCTGCTCATCGGGCATCTCGTGGCCTGGACGCCGGACGCACGGCACGTCGTCGTCCCGGACCAGGTCACGCCCGGGCAGGGCAGTCTCGTGCTCGTCGCCACGGACACGGGCGAGCGGATCACCCTCACCACCCCGGGCGACGCGCGGTTCGACGTGGAGCCGTCGCTGTCGTCGGACGGGCGTCTCCTGCTGTTCAACCGCGTGCGCGGCGAGTACCGCAGCGAGGCCTTCGTCCAGCGCCTGGACGCGTCCCTCCGCCCCGTCGGGGAGCCGCGGCAGCTCGCGTCGGCCGGCACCTGGAATGGGACGCCGCGCCTGCTCGAGGATCGCGGGGAGGTCCTGACCTCGTCAGGGCCGTTGCCCCGGCTCTCGCTGTGGCGCCAGCCCCTGGACGGCCGCGGCCCCCCCGTGTCCCTCGGCATCATCGGCGACAACGCGACGCAGTCGGCCGTCGACCGCCGGAGCGGACGGATCATCGCGCGCACGTTCCGCAGCCAGGCCGATGTGCTGCGCTTCGCCGTCCCGGCCAGTCCGGGACCGACGATCGACCCGCCCGTCGAGGACTTCCTGCAGTCCACCTACATCGATCGGGGGCCGGTCTATTCGCCGGACGGGACGCAGGTGGCCTTCATCAGCGACCGGAGCGGCTCGCGGCAGTTGTGGGTGGCCGACGCCGGCGGCGGGAATCCCGTCGAGTGGACGCAGGCCTTCGAGGCCGACATGCCCATGCCGGCGTGGTCGCCCGACGGAACGCGCATCGCCTTCGCCGGCATCGGCCCCGCCGGCAACTGCCAGTTGTACGTGGCCGACAAGGCGACCCGGACCGCCGTCCGTGTCACCGACGACGCCCTCGACTACGTGCGTCCCGCGTGGTCGCCCGACGGCCAGTCCCTGTACGCGGCCGCCGCCGATCGGAGCGTGTACGCCGTCTATCGCGTGCCCGTCGCCGGCGGCCCGGCGGAGAAGGTGCTGCCGGGATACATCAACGTCATCGACGTCGCGCCGGACGGCCGGGGCCTGTATCTCGTCAGCCGCGATCGTCGCACCAGCGCCGAGCTGGCGTACGTGCCCCTGCCAGCCGGCCCGCCCGTCCACCTGGCGACCATGAACTTCCAGGACGATGCCTGGATGACGCGCGACGGCCTCTACTTCCTGGACCGCCGGGCCGACAGGCCGCTGGCCCCCGTGGCGCTCACGTTCCGGACGCACGCGGGCGCCGTCGCCGTCCGCCAGCAGTACGCGAGCGCGCCCGGCCGAGGCCTGTCGATGTCGCCGGACGGACGCTACGCCGTGACGACGCGATTCGTCCCGGCCATCGCCGACCTGTTGCTGCTCGAGCCCGCCCCGTAGGGCCACGCGACACGAGACGACACGAGCCGTCATCCGGCGGCAGGGCCGTGGAAACCGCGTCGGATCGCTTGGCCCCGTCGGACCGGCGGCCTACCGTCCCAGCGTGGAGCCGTGCCAGCCCGCCACCCCTCGAGCGATCGTCGTGCCGCTCGCGGTCAGCTATCACGACCGGTCCGGTCCCTTCGCCGTCCAGGCGACGGTCACCGCCTGCCGGCCAGAGGGTCCGCCGATGGCCGCAGAGACGTCGTGCCGGCTCACGCTGGGGACCGGCACCTTGCACGATGCCGACAAGGGCCATTTCCCGCTCGCGGGCCTCGAACTGACCGTGCGGCGCATTGGCGACACGTTCGAGCCCCTGGCCGTGGTCAACCCCGGCGTCCTGAGCGAATTCCAGCAGGATGGCCTGCTCGACGCCATCTGCAGCTTCCTGAACGCGGGCCCCCTGGGTCCGGCGGCGGGGACGGCATGACGTCGGCGACGGCGGACGACTGGCTGACGCGGGCCGCCCGCGCCGGCATGCGCTACCACTACCGGCACAAGACCCCGTGGCGTCACAACGCGATCAACCTGGGCGCGGTGGCCCTGGTCGCGCTCGGCATCGCCGGGCTCGTGGCGCTGGGACGCGTGGTGGAGACGTGGACGTACGTGCCACTGGCGGGCGCAGGGTTCGGCCTGCTGTACTACACGCTCCTGGCCATCCCCGTGCACGAGGGCTCGCACGGGATGATGATCCTGGCCGCGGACGCCGGGCGCCGGAAGCGCTGGAACACCGCACTGGGCTGGGCGTGCGCCCTGCCCTTCGGCGTGCACTACCAGCGCCACTGGGCCGAAGGGCACGTGACGCACCACGTCCATCCGATCGAGGACGACGATCCGCAGGCCTACAACCGGGAGACCGGCCGGCCACTCGCCCTGGTGCTGGCCCTGCTGCTGCTCGTCCCGGGCGCGGCGCTCGTGCACCGCTTCACCGTGCGTCGGCAGACCGGGTACGGCGGCAGCAGCCTGCCGGTCTTCGCCGCCTTCGTGGGCATCTGGACGGCGGTGCTGACCACGGCCGTCGCCACCAGCGGCTGGATGCTGGCGCTGGCCCTCGCCTACGGCCTGCAGGTGCTGGCCGCGCTCAACCAGCTCAAGGGGGCGCTGGAGCACGGCGGCGACATCGCGTTCGATCCGGATCGGCTGCTGCGATCGCGCAGCTCGATCGTCCCGCTGCGCGCGCTCCTGCCGATGTTCAACGTGACGATCTACCACTTCGAGCACCACCTCAACTACTCGGTGCCGTGGTACGACCTGCCGCGCTACCACCGAGACGTGCGCGCCCTCGTGCCCGCCGACCTGCAGCCCGAGATCTTCAACACGGATCTCCTCGCGCAGCTGGCCGGGCACAAGGGCCGGATTCCCCATCCCTCCGAGGCGTCGTGACACGGGGCGTCGCAAGCGCTGTCATGCTGCGGCTGTGCCTCTTCTTCCTGGTCGCCTCGGTGCTCGGCTGGTGCGTGGACACGCTGCTCCGATCCGTGCGCCGCAAGCGCTTCGCCCCCATCCGCCCCGTGCCGTTCTCGCCGCTGTACGGGCTGGCGAGCCTGGGACTCTGGGCCATGCCGGAGGGTGTCGCCGCCGCGCGGTGGCCGCTGCAGTTCCTGACGTTCGCGGTGGGCATCTGCGCGTTCGAGTACGTCGCCGGTGCGGCGATCCTCCGCGTGCGCGGCGCCAGGATGTGGGACTACACGGATCGGCACTTCCACCTGCACGGGCACACCGACCTCTTCCACTTCTTCCTCTGGGGCGGCCTCGGTCTCCTCGCGTACCGGTGGGCGCTGCCGGCGATCGCGCCGGCGCTGGGGTTGCCGGGACACCTGTATTGAGGTGAGCGCTCCGGTCTTCGAGGCGGCCGCCCTTGCGGCGGTGCTGGGCGCGGCGGCGTTCGTGGGCGCGCGCCGGTCGATCCGGGCGGGGCTCGCGCTGCTGGCGCTGTACGCGGTGCAAGGCGCCTGCGCGATCTGGATCTCGCGCTCGCTCGCCGACGGGCCGCGGGCCACCGCCGCGCGGCTGGCGCTCCTGGCCGCGCTGGTGGGGGTGCTGGCGCATCGCTTGGCGACCTACGCCTTCTCGCGCCCGCCGGCGGCGCGCGACCGGCTGATCGTGCCGGTGGTGCACGTCGCGCAGGCCTGGCTGTTCCTGGAACTGGCCGCCTGGCCGTTCCGCGTGCTGATGCTGCCGGACGGACCCGCCGTTGACGCGCTGGCCGTGTGGGGGGCACTGGCGTTCTCCGCGATCGGCCTGATGTGGACGCACCGGCGGCCCGTGACGACGCGGATCCACGCGTCGGTCCGGGCGCTCGGCCGTCCGCTCCGCGTCGTGCACCTGTCGGACCTGCACCTGGGGCCCTATCTCTCCGAGGATCGGCTCTCGTGGCTGGTCGAGGCCGTCCAGTCGGAACGCCCGGACCTGATCGCCCTGACCGGCGACTTCCTCACGCTTCGAACGCTGCACGACTGGGACCCGGTCCTGCGCTTCGTCGAGCGGCTGCAGGCGCCAGACGGCGTGTTCGCGTGCCTCGGCAACCACGACGTACCGGTGGCGGATGCGCTGTCGCGCACGCTGCGGGCCCGCGGCGTGACGGTCCTGCGCGACGAGGTGACGTGGGTGGGCGCCGGCCATGCGCGCATCGCCGTCGCCGGCCTCGACTGGCGGAGCGGCCCCGGCGCCCCGCAGGCGTACGGCAAGGCGCTGGCCCGCCTGTGTCAGGCGGCGGGTCCGGCCGGACCCGCGATCGTCCTCTGTCACCAGCCGGCGGTGTTCCGGCTGGCGCCGCGCGCCTTCGGCGGCATCATGCTGGCCGGGCACCTGCACGGCGGCCAGGTGGGCCTCCGGTGGCGGGGACGCGGCGTGAGCGTCCTGCGCCTGTTCGGCCTGTACGATCAAGGTCTCTTCGCGCGGGGCGCCGCGTGGCTCTACAGCCATCGCGGCACGGGCGTCTACGGCTTCCCGATCCGGGTCGGCGTGCCGGCCGAGATCGCGGTGCTGGATCTCGCGCCGGCTGGAGCGGAAGGGCGCCCCCCCGCGCCGCTGCTGGCGAGCGGCACGAACGGAGCGGCCGGGTGGTAGTGGTCTTCGACGTGGATCACACGCTGACCGCCGCGAACTGCACGGCGGCCCTGGCCCGGGCGATGGCGGCCGCTGGCCTCGTGCCCCGCTCGGAACTGCTGTCACTGGCGGTGCAGCAGGCGCTGTACCGTGTCGGCTGGCGGGCGTTCCCGGACCTGATGGCGAGGGCCTACGGCCTGCTCGTCGGCAAGGACGTGGCGCAGGTGCAGGCCTGCGCCGAGCGTGTCGTGCGCGACGCGATCGCCCCCGCGCTCTACCCCGACGCGGTGTCGAGGATTGCCGCGCACCGCGCCAGCGGCCACCGCGTGGTGCTGGCCTCGGCGGCCCCGGAGATCATGGTCGCGCGGGTGGCACGGTGCGTGGACGTCACCGACGTGATCGCGACCACGTACGACCGCGTGGGCGCCCGGTTCGGCGGCGTGATCACGCCGGCGGCCCACGGTGAGGGGAAGGTCGAACTCCTGCGGCGCGCGGGCCTGCTCCTGGGCGATCGGCCCCACGTGTACACCGACCACGTGGCGGACTGGCCGCTCGTCCAGGCCTCCCGCTTCGTGACGCTCGTGAATCCCGCGCCCGGCTTCCTGCGCGACGTGCGCCGGCGCGGCCTGGCGCACGAAGTGGTGCGCTGGAGCCGCGCGTAGCACACGGCCGGTGGCGACGGCATCCGGACTCAGGGGCGCCGCGGCGTTGCCATTCCCGTCGAGAGGCACCGGATCCGGCCCTCGAGTTCGCGGGCGACGTACGCACGGCCGTGCCTCGTGCCTGGAGTCCCCACCCATTCCTCCGGCTGAATCGGAGGTCCGAAGCGCACGAGGACGCGGCCCGGCCGCGGGATCCAGCGCCCCTTCGGCATCGCCTGCCGCGTGCCGGCGATCGCCGCCGGCACCACGGGCACGCCGAGTTCGGCCGCCAGGAAGGCCGCGCCCCGCTTGAAGGGCAGCAGCGTGCCGTCCAACGACCGCGTCCCCTCGGGAAAGGCAATCAGCCGGCCCCGGGCCTGCACGACCGCGCGGCACTCGCTGACCGTCTGCCGCAGCCGTGCGGCGTGTCCCTCGCGGTCCACCGGGACGATCCGCAGCACGGCGCGGGTCAGCCGGCCGGCCGGAGACCCGGGAGCGGAGTAGTCGGCCGCCGCCAGCAGCCGGAACCCGTCGAACGGGAGGCCGGAGGCCACCATCAGCGCCACGCCGTCCAGATGGCTCGCGTGGTTGCTGCAGAGCAGGAACGGGCGTGCCGGCAGGTGCTCCCGGCCCTCGACGTCCAGCGTGACCCACAGGCGAAAGACCGTGCGGGCGAATCGCTCGAACGCGCGGTGGAGCCGCGGGCCGAGGCCGTCCACGGCCCGCTGCCGGCCCCCGCGATGGTCCGGCCGATCCGCCGTGGGGCCCCCGGCCATCCGCCAGTCGGGCCACCAGTCGGGCGCCTGGTGGGCGCGGCGTGTCGCCATCCGCTCCGGCAGACCCTTCGGCATCGCCCCAGACACTGCCAGATGCCGCAGGCGACAGGACGCGACAGGAGCCGTCAGACGGCGGCAGTTGGGCCGAAACCGCGTTGGATCGCTTGGTCGTCCCGGGGCGGCCCCTTACCTTCCCGAAGGTGCCTCCCGCCCGGTACGTCTTCTCCGGAGAGGGCCAGGCCGCAGCCGCGGCCCACGTCCCGCCGCAGGCAGCGCCAGGGCCTATCAACGGCTCCGCGCGGCCCCAGACGACCCGTGCCTTCCTGCGGGGCAAGACCGTGCTGCTCACGGGCGGTACTGGCTTCCTGGGCAAGGTGGTCCTCGGACGGCTGCTGAGCTGCGCGCCCGAGGTGGCGCGGGTCTACCTGCTGATCCGGCCGCGGCCGGAGACGGACGGGTCCCCGGCCTCGGCCGCGAATCGGTTCGAGCACGAGGTCGTGCCGTCCGCCGCGTTCGACTCGCTCGCGCGGTCCTTGGGGGACGACTGGCCCGCCCGCGCCCGCGCCACGCTCGTGCCGGTGGCCGGCGACGTCTCGCAGCCGCGGCTCGGCCTGAGCGACGAGGATCACGCGGCGCTCGCCTCGCGGGTGCACGTCGTGATCAACGCCGCGGCGTCGGTCGTCTTCGACGAGCCGCTGGACAGCGCCCTCGACCACAACGTCCTGAGCGTCGAGCACGTCGCGACGTTCGCGCGGGACTGCCAGGCGGCCGCGCTGGTGCACGTCTCGACGGCGTTCGTGGCGGGACGCCGCACCGGGCGCTTCCTGGAGGGTCCCCTCGCGCCCAACGTGGCGTCGGCGGAGGTGCCCGCGATCCAGCAGGCCGTGGCGGACGTCCACCGCGCGGCCGCGGCCGGCGGGTGGGATTCGCGCACCCTCCGGCAGCGCCTGGTCGACGAGGGGATGGCGCGTGCCAGGCGCCTCGGCTGGCACGACGTCTACAGCTACACCAAGTCGCTCGGGGAGATGGCGCTGGCCGACCACCGCGGCCACGTCCCGACCGCCATCCTGCGGCCGACGATCATCGAGAGCAGCCTGCGGGATCCCATGCCGGGGTGGCTCGAGAACCTGAACGTCGGCGATCCGCTGTGGGTGGAGTTCGGCCGCGGCCGCATGCCCGACTTTCCGCTGTCGGCCGGCGCGGTCCTGGACATGGTGCCCGTGGACTTCGTGGCCAACGCGCTGCTGGCGCTCCTGCCGCGCCTGGCCGGTACGCGCGACGTCGCGTACTACACCGTCGGATCCGGCGCCCAGAATCCCCTCACCGGGACCGAGATCCACGAGGTGACGTACGACTACTTCGTGCGGCACCCCATGTTCGACCGGCGCGGCCAGCCCATTGCGCCCACCCGCCTGACCTTTCCGACCTACGACGAGTTCCGCGCGCGCTACGCCGGGAACGGCCGGGGCGCGACCACGAAGCGGCTGCTGTACCTCGCCGACCTCTACGAGACCTACATGAACACGCCCTGCGTGTTCGACACCGCGAACACCCAGGCCCTCCTGGACGATCTCGACGAGTCCGAGCGGGCGGCGCTCGACTTCGACGTGCGCCGGATCGACTGGCGCTCCTACCTCCAGGACGTGCACATTCCCGGGCTGCGGCGCCACGTGCTGGGCGAGGCCGATCCGGCCCGTCCGGCGACGCCGTGAGCGCGCCCGGCGACGAGCGCCACCCGCACCGCTGGGGCTTCGCCGACACGCGGCTCGAACTCGACGGCGCTCGCGCGGTCCGGATGACGGGCTCGCGCTATCCCCTGTGCGGGCAGCCGCTGCCGTATCTCATCCCCTTCGTCGAGCAGACGCTCGGCGTGCCGCTCGACGTCGCCGCCGTGCTGCCGGAGGTGGCGCCGGCGATCCCGCCGCCGCGGATCGATCCGGCGCTCCTGGGGGCGCTCGAGCGCGGCCTGCCGCATGCGCGCGTGACGACGGCGGCCGAGGCCCGTCTGAGGCGCAGCCACGGCCAGCTCTCCATCGGCGAGATCGACCGTCTGCTCTACGGCGGCGCGCTGCCGCGCGTCGTGGACGTCGTGGTGGAGCCGGAATCCGAGAGCGACGTCCGCGCGCTCGTCGCGGCCGCCGGGGCGCACGGCGCGTGCCTGGTGCCGTACGGCGGCGGCACCAACGTGAGCGGCGCCCTGATGTGCCCACCCGGCGAAACCCGGACGATCGTGTCGATCGACATGCGCCGGATGGACCGCGTGCTGTCGCTCGACGCCGCCAACGGCTGCGCCGTGGTGGAGGCGGGCATCACCGGCGCGGCGCTCGAGTCCGCCCTCGCCGCGGCCGGACTCACCTGCGGACACGCGCCGGACAGCCTGGAGTTCTCGACCCTGGGCGGTTGGATCGCGACGAGCGCCAGCGGGATGAAGAAGAACCGCTACGGCAACATCGAGGACATCGTCCTCGAGGCCACGCTCGTCTCCCCGTCCGGCGTGGTGGAGACCAGGCGGCCGGCCCGGGCGTCCACCGGCATGCAGCCGCTGTCGCTGCTCTTCGGCAGCGAGGGCAACCTCGGCGTCATCACGAAGGCCAGGATTGCCGTCCATCCGCTCCCTGACGCGTGCGAATACAGCTCCGTCGTCTTCCCGGCCTTCGCCGACGGCGTGCAATATCTCAAGGCCGTCCGTGAGGCGGCCGTCTTGCCGGCGAGCATCCGCCTGGTGAACAACCGCGAGTTCCGGTTCGGCCAGGCGTTGCGCCCCGCGGCCACCGGGCTGCGCGCCTGGATGCACGCCCTCCAGCGGCAGTGGCTCGTCGGCGTGAAAGGCTTCGATCCGGCCGTGCTCTCGGCGTGCACGCTCGTGATGGAGGGGCGGCGCGACGAGGTGGCGCGGCAGGCGCGGGAGCTGCGCCGGATCGCCGCGCGCCACGGCGGAATCTGGGGCGGCGCCGAGAACGGCCGGGGCGGCTACACCCTGACGTTCGCCATCGCGTACCTGCGCGACTTCTTCAGCCAGTACGGCATCGCCGCCGAGTCGTTCGAGACCTCGGTCCCGTGGGACCGGGTGCTGCCCGTCTGCCAGGCCGTCGAGCAGGCGCTGGAGGGGGAGTGCCGGGCGCGGGGCGTCGGCGGCACGCCGTACCTGTCCTATCGGGTCACGCAGACCTACCACACCGGCGTCTGTGTCTACTTCACACTCGCGTTCTCGGTCCGTGGGTTGGGCGATCCTGGAGCGATCTTCCAGGACATCGAGCACCGGCTCCGGCAGGTGATCCTCGATGCCGGCGGATCGCTGTCGCACCACCACGGCGTCGGGAAGCTGCGACAGCGCTTCCTGCCGCAGGTCCACTCCGCTGCCGGCCTCGACGCGATACGGGCCGCGAAGCGCGCCCTGGATCCAGACAACGTGTTCGGCATCGCGAACGGCGCATGCGGCCGGTGAACGGCGAGGGGCGGCCGGTGAACGGCGAGGGGCCGCCGGACGGCACGGCGATCGGCGTCGTCCCCGGACGGCCCGTGGCGTTCGTCATGCTGGGCGTTGCGCTGGCCGGCGTCGCCGCCTCGCTCTCGCTGTACGACTCCCAGTTCGTGCGCGCGGGAGCGATGGGGGCGGTGCTGCTGGCGGTCGTCCGCCTGCGGTGGCCCGACGTGCTCGCGCCGGGGCTGCCGATGCCGGAGCTGCTGCTCCTGACGATGCCGCTCGCGTTCATCCAGGGCCAGGAGTTCCTGTCCGCCCGCGGCCTGCCGCTCTTCGACCAGTACCTCTATGCGCTGGATGCCTGGATCGGCCAGCCGGGTTTCGCGGCCGGGCGGCTGGTGGCGACGTGGCCCCTGCTGGGCGCGGTGTGCCACTGGGCGTACGTGGCGGTCCCGCTGGTGATGCCGGTGGCGTACCTGATGTCGCCGCGTCCCAATCAGTACGTCGCCACCCTGATGCTGTCGGTGGCGCTCGGCTTTCCGTGCTACTGGCTCGTGCCCGCCGCCGGCCCGCGTTTCACGTTCCCGTCGTATCCGTGGATCGAACCCGCCCTCACGCCGCAGGCGCTGTTCATCCCCGGCGCCTTCCCGAACTGCATGCCGTCCCTGCACCTGACCTGGGCACTCCTGATGGCGCGCTACTGGCGCTGGCGCACGGCCGGATGGACGTTCGTGGCGCTGACGGTCGCCTCCACGCTCGGCCTCGGCGAGCACTACGCAGTGGACCTCCTCGCGGCCGTACCGTTCACGGCCCTGCTCGTCTGGATCGTGGAGCGTTCGCCCGCCTTCCGCGTCACCTGAGCCCGGCGGGCGCGGGCGTCGGCACGCGGACGTTGGAGGTCAGGGGGAACTGGCCGGCGCCGCCGCTGCCCCACGCCCAGAGCGCGCCGCCGCGCAGCACGGCGAACGAGTTGATGCCGGCCGCGAACACGGCCGCGACGCCCGCGATCTTCGGTGTGAGCGGCCGCGGGTGGTAGCCGGGTCCGGCGCCCGTTCCCGCCTGTCCCCAGTCCTGGTTGCCCCAGACGCGCAGCGTGCCGTCCTTCAGGAGCGCCAGCGTGTGGCGTCCGTTGACGCCGAGCGCCACGGCGGTGACCGTCGTGAGGCCCGGCACCTGCTGGGGCTCGAGGACGAAGCCGCGATCCGGGCCGGGCTGCACCGTGGGCGCCGGGAACCCGAACTGCTGCTGCCAGTTCGATCCCCACACCCAGACGGTGCCGTCCTTCTTCACCGCCGTCGAGATGCCCGCGCCGGCCACGGCCTGCACGACGCCGGTCAGCCCCGCTACCTCGCCCGGGCTGTCGAGCGCGAGCTCCACCCGAGGCGGACGTCCGAGCGCCCCGTAGAAGTTCGAGCCCCACGAGAAGACGCGTCCGTCCTTCGTGAGCGCCAGGACACACCCGCCGCCGGCCGACACGGCGACCACACCCGTGAGGCCCGGCACCTCGACGGGCCGGTACGCGGGGCCGGCCGTGTCCGGCGGCCCGGAGTAGTCGCTCTTGGCCCGGCCGTCGCCGATATTTCGGCCGCCCCACGCGCGCACGGTGCCGTCGGCGAGGACGGCGTACGCCGAGGTGCCGTCGGCGGCCACGCTCGCGACATCGCTCAGCCCCTCGATACGCGTCGGCGTCTCCACGCCGCGATACTCCGAGGATTGCGTGCTCGTGGCGAGGAGCGGCGCCTGCACCTGGCCGTTGCCGAGCTGTCCGGCATCGGCACGGCCCCACGCCATCACCGTGCCGTCCTCCAGCACGGCGTAGGACGCGTCGGCGTTCGCGGCGACGTCCACGGCCTTCGCGGGCAGCGCGACCGCGACGAGGGCCGTGGCCCGGCTGTTGGCGCCTGGGATGGCCGCGACGGGCCCGAGCTGTCCCGAGGTGTAGGTGCCCCATCCGGCCACCGTGCCGTCGGCGCGCAGGAGCAGCTTGTGCGCGTCGCCCGTGATCTTGACGATGCGTGTGGACGCACTGGGTGCCGGGGCCGGCAGCGATGCCTGACGAGCGACTGGCGATGCCGCGGCGGCCGCAATCAGAACGCCGGCGAGCGCGGCGACGGGCCAGCGCCCACACGCGGACGCCCATCCTGTCAGTTCATGTGGGCCTGGGCACCGACGTCGCGGTTTCAGGGAACGGAGGCCTGCGCTCGAGCTCATCCGTTGAGGATAGGGCATCTGCCGCGCGACGACGTGCGGGCCGCGTGCCGGGCCAATGAGCCCGCCGGCACGGGTCGGCCGGGCGATCGACCTTGTCAGCCGAGCCTCGCCGGGACCTGCGGGGATCGCAGCACATCGACTGCCCACACGACGTCCAGCGGCGTCCCATCCCAGGTCGGCAGGCGCCGAGGTGCTGCGGGCTGCTGCAGGTCGCCAGGTGCCCGGGGCATTCGAGGCGCCGCTTCGATTTCCGACCCCTCCAGGGCGCGTGAGTGCCGCGGCGACGGCGATTCTTGGCCCGCGTGCTCGCTACGCGCCGACGGTCTCTCGTGATTCGAGCGCTTCGGCGATGAGAGCATCGCGCAGGCGGCCGCGTGTTGTGTCGCCGAGGGCGCGGGCCGCTTCGCAGAGATCGCGCTCACCGAGCGGCTTCTTGTCCATGAGGGCCGTGGCGCGGACGGTGTGCCGGGAAGCCCGTCCCAGGCACCTCCTGGCCTGTCCGTTCAGCCCACGGCTCAGATCGCCCGCAGCATCGCCGCCACCGCCATGCCCGCCAGCATCGCCGAGGTCGGCCAGCCGCGGGAGGCCGCGGCCACCGTCACCACGGTGGCGATCATGCCGGGGCCGTCGCTGCGCGCAACGGTCGACGTCACGAGCGCCACGATCACGCAGGTGCCCAGGTGCTTGAGGAAAGCGGTCACGAACGGGGTGGCCGGCAGCGCGCGCGCGATCGCCAGCCCGCCGGCGCGGGCCAGGTAGGTGAGGGCCGCCATGCCGGCGATGCCCAGGACGGCGCTGTCAGCCGCGGGCGTCACGAAGCGCTCCCACCGTGGCGCCGACCAGGGCGGCCACGAGAATCTGCCATTCCGGCGCGACCAGCCACGGCGACAGGCGTGTCGCGAGGGCGGCCGCGCTCCAGGGCACGAGGTCCCGCGGGCCGCGCCAGGTCGTGGTCAACGTGCCGGCGAAGAAGAGGGTCAGCACCAGGTCCAGCCCGAGGCGGCGCGGGTCGCCGAGGAGTGGGGCCGCCAGGTAGCCGGTCGCGGTCCCGATCATCCACACGCTCCACACGACCAGGCCGCTGCCGACGAAGACACCGATGTCGCGCTCGCCTCGCAGGTGCGCGTTCGAGGCGATGGCCCATTGGCCCTCGCCCATCAGGAACGCCGACAGGGCCTGCACCCAGCCGCGGTAGTGGCGCAGCCACGGCGAGAGGGACGCCGTGAGGAGCGCGAAGCGCGCGTTCACGGCGAATGTGGAGAGCCAGATGGGCGCGTAGGGCAGGGGCGCGACCCACAGTGTCAGCGCCGCGAACTGCGCCGCGCCGGCGAAGACGGTGCCGCTCATGAGGAGCGTCGCCCACAGGGGCACCGCGGCCTGGCGGGCGGCCACGCCCAGGCCCGCGCCGAGGACCGACGAGGCCAGGCCGAGGGCGATGCTCGCCGAGGCCCCGCGGGCAAGGCCTCTCGCCGTCAGCGTGTGGGGCGCGCAGGCGTCGGGAGCGGTCATCGCGCGTGACGGGACAGGTGCAGGCACAACAGCCCCGTGGCGTTGGCCACGGCGAAGCTGACGCCCTTCAGGTTCCGCTCCGGGGGCACGCCTGGAATTGGACGCGGATACCCGCTGGCGTGCACGCGGATACGGCGAACCGCGCCCTCCATCGCCACCTCCACCGTCGCCTCCTCGCGCGGCAGCGTCCAGTCGAGGACCACGCCCACGGCGAGTGGGAGGCTGCCTGGAAGCCAGACGGCGCCTGGTTGTTCGGCCGCCGACACGACCATGGTCCCGGCGCGTGCCGCACGCACCACGGCCTCTCCCAGGGGCAGCCGATGGGCCTGGTTGGTCGTGCCCAGGCTCAGGTTGATCAGGTGCACGCCGGCCGCGACGGCCCAGTCGATGGCGGCGACGAGGACGTCGGCCGAGGCGCGCAGCTCGCGGTGGAACACCTTCACGGGCACGATGGCGGCCTCGGGCGCTTTCTCCCGAATCGCCGCGGCCACCGCGGTGCCGTGCCCCAGGCGGTCCACGACATCGTCGGCCGGACGGCCCTCGGCGTCGAACGCGATGCCGGGGTCGACCACGCCGACGTGGGGATGGCCCGGATGCACGCCGCTGTCGACCACGGCCACGCGGACGCCGCGTCCCGTCGCTCCCGGGTACGTCGCGCTCGCGAGCCGTCCGGCGTGCAGTGCGTCCAGCGGCCGCGTCATGCGGTGACGCGGCCCGCGGTGGCGAAGAGCCGCGCGTACGCGCCGCCCGACGCCGCCAGGGCGCGCGGCGTCCCCACCTCCGCCACGCGCGCGCCGTCCAGCACGACGATCTGGTCGGCCGTCTCGGCCACGGCGACGCGGTGCGAGATGATCACGGTCGTGCGGCCGCGCATCACGGCGCGGTAGCCATCCACGATCTGGCGCTCGGCCACCGGATCGAGCGCCGCGGTCGGCTCGTCCAGCACGAGCACCGACGGCGCCAGGAGGAACGCGCGCGCCAGCGCGATGCGCTGCCGTTCGCCCGCCGACACCTGCTGACCGCGTTCGCCGACCACCGTCGCGTAGCCCTGCGCCGTGCGCGCCAGAAACGAGGTCAGCCCGGCGGCCTCGCCCGCCCGCGCCACCTCCGCGTCGGCGGCGTCCGGTTTCGCGTAGCGGATGTTCTCGGCGATGGATGCGTTCAGGAGCGTCGGCTCCTGTTCCACGAGCACCACGTGCCGCCTGAGGTCGGCCAGGCGCAGCGTCTTCAGGTCCTGGCCGTCCAGCAGGATGCGGCCGGTGTCGGGGTCCAGGAGCCGGAGCAGCAGGTAGGCGAGCGTGGACTTGCCGCTGCCGCTCGCGCCCACGATCGCCACCGACGTGCCCGGCGCCACGTCGAGCGAGAGGTCGTCGAGCACGGCCAGCCCGCGTTCGGTCGTGAGGGACACGTGCTCGAAGACGAGCGATCCGTGCACGTGGTCGATGGGCCGCGGGGCGGCCGCTTCCTCCACGTCCACGGGCGCGTCGAGGAGCTGCAGCACGCGCCGCCACGACACCTTGGCCGTCGCCAGTGACGTGTAGAGGCCCATCAGCGCCTGGATGGGCGCCATGATCCGCATCTGGTAGGCCAGGAACGCGGCGAACGTGCCCAGCGTCAGCGTGCCGCCCACCACGCGCGCGCCGCCGTAGAGGAAGACCGCCGAGGCGCCCAGCGAGCCGATGAGCCCCGGCAGCCCGCCGGCCAGGTAGCTCAGCCGCTGCATGCCCATCAACGCGTCCACGAAGCGGTCGTTCAGCGAGGCGAAGCGCGACCGCTCGCGCGCCTCGGCGTTCGACGTCACGACGAGCGTCGTCGCCTGCAGCGTCTCGATCAGGAAGCTGCCGATGTCGGCGCTGCGCTGGCGCAGGTCGGCCACGCGCCCCTCGAGCCGGCGGCGGTAGTGCACGAGCGTCCACAGGCTGAGCGGCGTGAGCGCGAAGGACAGCAGCGCCATCCGCCAGTCGAGCCACAGCAGCATGACCAGGCAGCCGGCCAGGAACAGGACGTTCCCCACCCAGGCCAGCGCGGCTTCGGCCGCCACGCGCTGGATCTCGCCGATGTCGCTGTTCAGGCGCGACACGATGTCGCCCAGGCGCGTACGCGCGAAGAAGCGGGGCGACAGCCGCTGGAGGTGGGCGTACACGGCCAGGCGCATGTCGAAGAGCACCTCGGCGGACACGCGCGTGTAGCGCAGGCCGCTCACCACGTTCAGCACGTAGGAGCCGAGGCCCAGCGCCGCGAAGATGCCGACGATGCGCCACAGCGCGGCCAGGTTCCGGCCGATGAGGGCGCGGTCGACGAGGTCCTTCGTGAGGTACGGCGTGGCCAGCGACATCGCCGTGCTGAGCAGGCTGATGACCATCACCAGCACCAGCCGGCGCCAGTACGGGCGCAGGAACGCGAACGCCCGACGCAGGTCGGCGTCGGGCGCTCGGGACGTCACGGTCGGACTCCGGCGGCGCGGGGCGCCGCGTGGCGGCGGGTCAGCGGCCCTCCGCCGTCGGCTTCGAGGCGCCCGTCTTCGACGGCACCACGAAGAGCTCGGTCGTCTGGTCGGCGCCGAGCCGCAGCGTGCGGACGTAGGTGTGCGTCTCGGCGTCCCACAGATCCACCGTCGCCCCGGCCACGTACACGTAGACGAACTTGCCGTTCGAGCTGACGCGCAGGCCCATGCGCGGCCGCCCCTCGAACTCGGTGCGCTTGATGACCTGGTTGTGCTCCAGGTCGAACGTCCACATCTCGTAGTGGCCGATGTCCTGGATGAGGCCGTAGGCGCGCTTGCCGTCCGGCGACTTCGCGAACGCCCCCACCGGCGAGGCCGGCCCCAGCGGATCGAAGGTGACCTTCCGGGCTTCGAGATCCACGCGGCCGATGCCCATCAGCCGGCGGTGCTCGATGGCGTCCTGCATGGTGAAGAGGCCCGTGAAGGTGCCGGGCGGATCGAAGAAGTCGAACGACGGGCCGAGGTTGATACGGCCCAGGCCGTCCTCCTCGGGCTGCGCGTACGGCCACGAGCCCACCTGGGTGAAGTTCGCGGTCTCCAGCACCGTCACGTCGTCGCCGAACAGGTACAGGTGCTTGCCGTCGGGCCCGAAGCGCATGTCGAGCCGCTCGCGGGGCTCTCCCTTCGGCCAGGGCAGGACCTTGGTGAACTGCTTGCTGGCCAGGTCGAACACCTGGATCGTCGGCGCCCCGATCTCCCAGCGGTCGATGAGCTTGGTGGCCGTCTTGTAGAGCAGGATCAGCGACGTGTTGTCGGGGCTCGGCACGAGGCTGTTCACGCGGACGCGCTTGTTGCCCTGCGACAGCTTGAAGCTGTCCAGGGTGGCGCGCGTGGCGATGTCGATGACCTCGATCTCCTCGAACCACGAGTTCAGCGCGTAGAAGCGGGTGCGGTCCGGCGACGGCGTGATCGACCGCGGAATGCCCGTCTTCAGCTTGATCGTGCCCTCGAGCTTCTCGGCGGCCTCGTCGTAGATCTCGATCTCGCCCTTGTAGGTCCCGATGTAGAGCGTGCCGTCGCCGGCCGTCGCCATGGGCGTCCTGGCGCCCCGGCGTTGGGCGGACACCGGCGGCGCCAGGGCCACGGCGGCGGCGGCCGCGAGGGCCGCGAGGGTCAGGTGACGGCGCATGGCGTGCCTCATCCCGGGAACACGAGGTCGATCTTGCGCCAGTCCTTCTGGGCCACGGCGCACTTGGCCGTCCAGTCGGGCGCGTGATTGAGCTGATCGGGCACGTGGGCCGGCCAGAAGCAGCCCATGTGGCAGTCGAAGAGATCGCGCTCCACCGGCGAGCAGAGCCCGGCGGTGCCGCCCGCGCGGTCGGCCTCCCAGCCCGGCGAGAAGACCGTCGAGCAGCCCGCCGGGATGTGCGGCCCCTGAGGCTGCTGCGGCGGTCCCTGCTGCTGCAGGCCCACGACGTCTGGCTCGGTCACGCCCACGATGCGCGCGGCCTTCCTGTTAATGGCGCTGAGGTGCTTCATCGTCGTCTCCGTCGAATTGCTTCAGGAACGCGGGGTTCTTCACGGCGAGCTCGCCGTAGATCTCCAGGCACGTGTGGGTCCAGCCGCGGATCCACTCGCAGTAGTGCAGGTTCGGGCGCGTCGTGTCGCCGTAGCGCGTGTGCGCCTCGTGGTAGCAGCCGCCGCCGCAGATCGGGCGCGCCCAGCACTGGCTGCAGTCGGTCTTGTGGGCGATGTGGTGATCCTCGAGGAACTGCGCCTGCTTCGTCCGGTCGATGCCCTCGGTGACCGATCCGAAGCGGTGGCCGTCCGAGCCGGCGAAGCGGTGGCACAGCGAGACCTCGCCGTCCGTGGCCACGCCGAGCAGGCCGATGCCGGCGCCGCACGGGTAGGCCTTCGCGTGGCCGTAGTGGATCTCCTGCAGCGTCTCACGGACGTTCGAGAACCCGTGGTGCCTGCCCTGCAGCGTGGCGTCCAGCCAGTCGGCGGCCAGCGCCCGGAACTGGGCCAGGAGGTGGTCGTAGCCGCCGTCGCTGATGGCGTGGCCGCGCTGCGGCGCCGTCGTCACCGGCGCGAAGCCCACTTCCCAGAAGCCCATGTCCTCGAAGAGGTGGGCGTAGATGCGCTTCACGTCGAGCGTCTGCCGCGTGAGCGTGACGCGCGCGCCGATCGGGCGCTTCGTGTGCCGCTTGAGCAGCGCCTTGATCTTGGGCGCCGCCATGTCGTAGCTGCCCTGCCCGTTGCTGAACACCCGGAACTTGTCCTGGATGTCCTGCGGGCCGTCGATGGAGATCGTGACCCCGATCCGCTCGTCGGCCAGGAAGTCGATCACGTCCGGCTGCAGGAGCGTCGCGTTGGTGGTGAGGCTGAAGTCCACCTGCTTGCCCTGGGCGGCCGCCGTCTCGCGGGCGTACCCCACCGTGGCCTTGAGCACCTTGAAGTTCATCAAGGTCTCGCCGCCGAAGAACGTGATGTGGGCCGTCTTGCCGGGCGCGGCTTCCTTGAGCGCGAGATCCACCGCCGCGCGGGCCGTCTCGGCGCTCATGAACTTCGGCTGGGTGCCGTTCTCGGTGTCGACGATCTTGTCCTCGCCGTACTCGTAGCAGTACTCGCAGCTCAGGTTGCACTGGTTCGTGACGTTCACGACCAGCGTCTGGATCGGCATCGGCGCCAGCGGGATGATCTTGGGCGCCGGGGCCTTCGCGGCCTGCTCCTCGATGGCCCGGACGCGGTGGAGCTCCACCAGCGCCTCGCGCACCTGGGTCGAGCCGTGCCGGTCCGCCAGCGCCGCAATCACCTCGTCGGGCGTCCGCGCGCCCGAGCGCAGGAGCTCCACGACGGCGGCCGAGCAGTCGTCGAACGCGAAGACCGCCGCGCTCGGCACGAGGTACGCGAAGCGCTGGCCGCCCGACTGGAACGGGTGGAATTCGGCCACCGCCAGGCGACGCGCCGTGGCCACGCCTTCCGCCGCGGGGCTGGCCGGCGTCACGGCGTCACCGTGGGATCGAACTTGATGTACAGAGGCGGCGCGACGAGGAGGTGCGACCGCGCCTTGAGCGGCGCCGAGGCGCCGGCGGGCGTGAAGCTCGCCACCACCCACACGTCGCCGATGTTGTTGCGCTCGCCGACGCGCTCCGGGTTCGGCCCCTCCACGTTCGGCGTGAAGACACCGGACGCCGCGTCGATGGCGCCCACGTACTTGATGTCCTCGTCGTTCAGCGTGGCCTTGTATTCCTCGAGGCTCCACTGCGCCGTCACGGCGTCGAGCCGGACGTCGTCGTCGGTGCCCGGCTTCTTGTCGGGGCCGTTGCTGAAACCCCAGGCGTCGAAGACGGCCAGGCGCTTCGGGAACACCACGCCGCCCGTGCGCGCCATGTTCCACGACGGCGACACGCGGATCGAGTCCACCTTCTCGTAGACGGCCACGGCCTCCGGCACGGTGGTGGTGCCGGCCACGAGCGTCCGCGGCCCAGCGGCCGCACCGGCCGCGACATCGACGGTGGCCGTGATGACGTTGCCGGCCAGGCTGGCCGCGGTGGTGGTGATGCCCGCGCCGAAGTCCAGATCGCGCGCGGTGACCGACGCCGGCGGGTTGGCCGCGTAGATCTTGACCGTCTGGCCGCTGCCGCCGGCCTTCAGCGCCTTGTGATCCAGGCCGACCACGGTGAAGTCCCGGCCGATGCGCGTCAGCGATACGTCGAGGCCCAGCTCGTCGTAGCCGCCGCCGAACCAGCGGCCCTCGATCTTCGACCAGTCGGGCTCGACGAACATCACCTCGCGGAGCGCCGAGTCGGCCGCGCCGCCCATGGTGGACCGGCCTCGCCACTGGAACCCGGTGTAGATCGTGACCCGGCCCTCGCGCGACACCTGCTGCCCGGTGCGGGCGTAGGTGTAGGCGATCTGGGTGGTGAACTCGTCGGTGGCGCCGCCGGTCTGGGTCAGCGTCACGGTGCCGTACACGGGGCCCTTGCCGGGTTCCCAACCGGAGAGCGCCCACGCGCCGGCGATACGCGCGGGCCGCATCGCGGCCGTCCACGCCGCCCATTCCTTCGATTCCAGGCCCTGTGCCTTGCCGAGGTAGTCGGCGGCGCGCTCCGACGGATGGCGCTCGTCGGGGAGCCGGCCTTCGGCGTCGCGCTCGTGCGACAGCGGGCCCGATCGCCGGAACGTCTGGCGGTCGATGATCGGGTAGAAGCCGCGGTGCATGGCGATGAGCAGCTTCCAGTCGGGCGCGGTGCGGCGCTGGTAGAGAATGCGGCCCAGGCTGTGGCAGGCGTCGCACGTCTCGGCCAGGTCCTTCGGCTTGTTCAGTTCGTCGTCGATGCGCCGCTCCACCTCGTACATGGTGGGGCGCGCTTCTTCAGGCGCGAGGCCGTGGCTGTTCGAGAGCGACTTCACGACGGCGCGCGCCGTCGTGGCGTCGATCTTCAAGCCGTTCAGCGAGATCATGCGCGTGATGGTGCGCTCCCATCCTTCCGGCGTCGTCCGGCGGAAGGAGATGCGCGACATCTGCTGCTTGTCGTCGGGCCGGTGGCACCCGCCGCACGCCTTGCGGACGGTGTCGTCGGTGACCGGAATGCCCGTCTCCGGGGCGGCCATGGCCGCTTGAGGCTGCTCGGGTGTTTGCGCCGACGTGGCGGCTGGGAGGGCGAGCGCGAGCACCCAGGCCCCCGCGAGGGCCAGGGCCGGGATTCGGGTATTCGACATGGCCATGAGCGGTCAGTTGTAGCACGAAAACTCATGGAAAGATGAGCCACTTCCGGGCCAGGGCCGTGGCCACCGCCGTGAGGAACGACGGCCACGGGGCCGGGCCGTTTTCTTCGACGTACGCCGCGTGCAGGCCGGGCACGTCCGTCCCCCTCCCTGCCGCGCGCAGCAGGGCCACGACGTCGATGTCCAGGACAAAGCGGACCCCCTCGAGGTCCTCGTCCGTGACGACGTGCGGTTCCAGGGTGATGAGGCGCTCGCCGAGGGCCGGCCGGTCCTCCACGCGCACCCGGGGACCGGGCCGGAGCCGGGGATCGACCGACCGCCGGAGCGCCTCGTAGGCCTGCTCCACCCTGGCGCGGTCTGGCGCCGCCGGCGCGTCGCCGGAGACGGGCTCCTCGCTCCGCTCGCTCCAGAACGGGTGGGCGCCCCCGGGCGGTCCGCCCGCGTCAGCCAGGAAGCGCCGCGTCAACGCGAGGAACTGGCGGTAGGTGTCGGCCTCGCGGGTGGAGAAGACGTCGAAGGCCGCGGCCGCCAGGCCGGGCGTCTCGAGCGCCGTGTTCACGGTGACGGCGGCCAGCCAGGCCGACGCCATGGCCTTGCGGACGCCCGCCGACGACAGCGGGTCGACGAACGATCCGGCGTCGCCGACGAGGAGCCACCCGTCCCCGGCCACCTCCGGGGTCGAGTACATCGAGGCGTCCCATCCCCACGGCCCGCCGGCCAGGCCGGCGCTGGCGGCCAGGGCTTTCAGGTGCCGCGTCTTGGCCACTTCGGCCAGGTAGGTGGCCTTCGGACCGTCCCCGCGCGACAGGGCGGTCACCCTGGGGTCCACCATCACGGCGATCGCCCGGGTGGCCCCGTCCAGCGGGATCGACCAGGCCCAGCCGTCGACGTACGACTCGAGCAGGGTGTGGCTGGGGTCGGCCAGCGGCCACGGGGGCCCGGTCCAGGTGCCGATGAGGGCGACGGTGCGGTGCCCGGGCTCGTAGCGGCGGGAGGCCACGGCTCTGGCGATCACCCCGGCGCGGCCGGTGCAGTCCAGGCGGTACCGCGCGGGCCAGGCCAGGGCCTCCTCCGCGGACAGGGCGCCGCGCGTCACCCGGGCGCCAGCCCGGGCCGCCAGGTCCAACATGGACTCGGACAGGCGGGTGGACGAGACCTGCCAGCCCTGGGCGCCGCCGGCGAACGCCTCGGCCCGGGTGTCGGCCGTGCCCCACCACACCGTATGGCCGGTGCTCCGGACGAAGCCGAGCCGGTCGATCTCCTCCCGGATCTCCATGAGATCGAAGAACTTGCCGCAACTCGGGGTGAGGGATTCGGGCAGCGCCGGCTCCGTTCCGGCCGGACGGGCCACGACGGTCACGTCGCGACCCCACCGCGCGAGCAGCCGGGCTGCCGTCGCGGCGGCCGGACCGCCGCCTATCACCAGGACCTCGCACGGGAGGGGCTCGAAGGACATCGGGGAGGACGCCCTCAGTGTCGCGGAAAGCCAGGTGCTCTGCCAAAACGGCCTGCACGTTCCGACATCACCTGCCGCGAGGCCGCCTGTCTCCGCCACCGACAAAGCTGTAAGCGGGGGCGAAGTCCCGCTAGAATATGCCGGTGATTCGTCGCTCGGCATTCGCCGTCGGCGCGCTGCTCGGCTCGTTCCACCTGTGGCTCTTCGGCCAGCAGGCCTGGAGCGGCCAGCTGGCCGACCCGGCGACGATCGGCCGGTGGGCGCTGGGCGTCGCGCTCGTCGCCGGCCTGATGCTCTGCCGGCACCGCGGCATCCCGGTCCTGGGCCGGCAGTCGGTGGCCATCTGGGTGCTCGCCGCCCTGCTGCACGGCCCGGCGCTGGCCGCCGACGCGGATCGGTTCTCCATGGCGGCCGTGCCGGAAGCCGCCACCACCATCGCGCATGCACTGCTCTCGGTGGCCGGCCTCGGCCTGCTCGTCGCGGCCGCGCTCGCGCTGACGACGCGCAATTCGCTCCCGCCCGCGCTCTCGTGGGTGCCCTCCGCCCTCCCGCCCGTGAGCGGCGAGCGCCGCGCGGCCGTGCCGCGCTTCCTGCCGCGCCCGCCGCCGGTCGCCTAGACCGTTCCCCGGCCGGGGATCCGTCCCGAAGCGGCCGCCCGCGTGTGTACGCGGGCGAGTGAGATCAATGGGTTCAAGGGCGCGCGACGGCGCGCCAGGGCAGGCCGACGGGCGTGCCCGAGCACAAGCGGAGTCCAGTCATGCGTGCGCGTCTTCTCGGAACGTTCGTGGCGATGGTTCTTGGTGGGCTGCCGGCATCGGCGGCCACCGTGCGGGGCGTGGTCACGGACACGACCGGCGCGGCCCTGCCCGATGCCCGCGTCGTCGTGCGGTCGGTGGCGTCGGGCCAGGAAGTGGAAGGGCAGTCGGGAGTGGACGGCCGCTTCGAGATCCAGACGCCGGGAGCCGGTACCTATCTGGTGCTCGTCGAGCGGGCCGCCTTCGCAGAAGCCGCGCGGACGGTGACGCTCGATACCGACGACGCGGCGGTGGACCTCACCCTGACGCTGGAGCTCGGGTCGTTCGCGAGCGCCGTCAGCGTGACGGCCGCGCGCGCCGAGCGCGAGATCAAGCAGATCCCGCTGCACGTGGAATCGTTGGGAGCGGCGGCCATCGAGCAGGCCAATCCCCTGTCCACGGGCGACGCGCTCTCCATGGCGCCGAACGTCACGCAGGTGGGCAACGGCCCGTTCGGCGTGCGGCCGCGCCTGCGCGGCCTCGACTCCACGCGCATGCTGGTGCTGGTGGACGGGGAGCGACTGAACACGGCGCGCCAGGCCACCGACCGCACGGGCGCGGAGGTGGGCCTGATTCCCACCGACAGCATCAGCCGCATCGAGATCGTCAACGGCGCGGGCACGCTGCTCTATGGGTCGGACGCCCTGGCCGGCACGGTCAACATCGTCACCAACGAACCCACCTTCAGCCCGTCCACGCAGTGGATCTACGGGTTGAACAGCTTCTACAGCTCGAACGAGAACGGCCGCCGGGGCAGCGTGTCCATCGGCGCCACCGCGCCGCGCTACGCGTTCCGGCTGCAGGCCGGCGCCGAGGAGTACGACAACTACAAGGCGGGCAACCTCGACGTGGAGGACACGAACCCCTTCTTCGCGTCCCGGCAGATCGTCCAGGCCGACACGATCGACTCGAACTTCGGGTTCAACTTCAGGGCCTTCCCCGACCCGTTCAACACACCCTACGTGCGCACCGACAACACGGTGCCCAACTCCCAGGCCAAGGGCAACTTCGTGAACGCCACCGGGCTGGTGCGCCTTGGTGACAACCGGCGGCTGCGCGTCCGCTACCAGCGGCGCCGCGTGGAGGACATCGGCTTCCCCGACTTCGCCCAGCCGTACTTCTTCAACGCCACCTCGCTGCCCAACAGCAGCCTCGACAAGATCTCGGCGCGCTACGAGGCCCAGGCGATCACGCCCTGGCTCGCGAACCTGTCGCTGACGGCCTACTACCAGCGCGTCGAGCGCCTGCTGGAGAACACCCTGCCCGTGCAGTTCCCGGCGCCGACCGCCGTCACGTTCTTCCCGATCACGGTCTTCCGGCTCTCGATCCTGTCCGAGACCGAACAGCGTGTCTGGACGCCGGGCGTGGACCTGCAGGCGGTGCTGACGCCGGCGTCCAACCACGTGCTGACGACGGGCCTGACGTTCTACCGCGACAGGAGCAGCGATCGCCGGACGACGACGACCACCACCTCGATGCTCGGACAGGTGGTGCTCGGGGCGCGCGGCCCGGCGCCCGTGGTCTTCCCGTCGCCCGTGCAGCTGGGGCCGCCGTCGGTGGCGCGCCCGGTCCGCGTGCCCGACGCGGCGCTGCGCGACATCGCCGTCTTCGCGCAGGACGAGTGGCGGGTCGCCCCGCGCCTGTCGATCATCGGCGGCCTGCGCGGCGACTTCTACGACGTCACCACGAAGAACACGCCCGGGTACGACGTGACGCCGGTGGTGGCCGGCGCCACGCCTCCCATCGATCCGGCGACGCTGCCCGATCCGGCCGGGGAGTCCATCACCAGGAACGCCCTCACCGGCGACATCGGCCTCGTGGGGAACCCCGGGGGCGCGGTGAGCCCGTTCGTCCGCTTCGGCCGGAGCTACCGGCACCCGAACCTCGAGGAGCTGCTGTTCGCGGGCCCGGCCACGGCGGGCAACCTGGCGCCGAACATCAAGGTGAAGCCCGAGACCGGGAACAACTTCGACGTCGGCGCGAAGTTCGCGACCGGCCGCGTCACGGGCGGCATCTATGGGTTCGTGAACCAGTACAAGAACTTCATCGCGCAGGACCTGGTCGTGGCCACCACCTCGGCCGGTCCGCTCGCCCAGGCCGTGAACTTCGGCGACGTCCGCATCCGCGGGATCGAAGCCTCCCTGGACGCGCCCATCGTGACGACCTACGGGGTGTGGTCGCTCGGGCTCTCCACCGCCTTCACCCGCGGCACGATCACCAAGGGCGAGGGGCCGGCCGGCCAGGATCTGGCCGACACGCCTGCCGACAACATCACGCCCTCGAAGGTCGTGGCGTCGGCGCGTTACACCGAGCCCCGCGGCCGCTACTGGGTCGAGTACGGCGTGCGAGCCCAGGGCAAGGTGAACCGGGTGGCCGTGACGCTGCTGGAGTCGCCGTTCATCATCCCGCAGGATCTGCTGGCCCTCGACGGCTTCGCCGTGCATCGCCTGGCGTGGGGCGTGAACCTGTCCCGCGATCGCCACCGTGTCGGCCTGACCTTCGCCGTGGAGAACCTGGGCGACCGGTACTACCGTGAGCAGTTCCAGTTCGCGCCCGCGCGCGGCCGGAGTTTCACGGTCGGCCTCAACATCGGCGCCTTCTAGCCGCCCCACCAGAGGAGCACGCCATGGGTCCCTCAGCCGTCCACTTCATCCCGATCGTCACGACGGTGCTCGCGGTGCCGTTCTCGCTGGAGATCTTCCGGCGCTACCGGCAGTTCCCCGACCGCCTGCACCTGCTGTGGTGGGCGATCGGCATCGCCACCTACGGCATCGGCACCTTCACCGAGGCCACCACGACGCTCCTGGGGTGGAACCCGATCGTGTTCAGGGCCTGGTACATCTCGGGCGCGCTCCTCGGCGGCGCGCCGCTGGCCCAGGGCACCGTCTACCTGATGCTCGGCCGGAAGACGGCGAACGCGCTCACGACGCTGCTCATCGTCTACGTGATCGCGGCGTCGGTGGCCGTGTGTCTGTCGCCCATCGATTACAGCGCCGTCGAGACGTACCGCCTGAGCGGCCGCGTCTTCGAGTGGCAGTGGGTGCGTCTCTTCAGCCCGATCGTGAACATCTACGCCGTCATCTTCCTGATCGGGGGCGCGATCCTCTCGGCCGTGAAGTACAGCAGCGACCCGAACACGCGGCACCGGATGTGGGCGAACGTGCTCATCGCCGTCGGCGCGCTCCTTCCGGGGATCGGCGGGACGGCGACGCGCATGGGCCACGTGGAAGTGTTGTACGTCACCGAGCTCATCGGCATGCTGATGACGTGGAGCGGCTACCGCATCAGCGTGCGGCCCGCGTCGGGCACGGCGCGGCCGGCGCCGGCGGGGGCTGAAGCGCAGGCATGAACGAACGAGGGGCGAGCGGCTCGGGGGCTGACGGCTAGACCCGCGCGCGGTCGCGCGACGCCAGGCGCATTGCGCCGCACGACGCGCTACGGCTGCGATCGTGTGAAGGTGCCGAACGGGGTCGCGATCGCGGCGGCCCGGCCCTTGCCGTCGATCTGGAACGTGACGCGGCTCGTGCCGCGCCAGCGGGCGTCCCACGTGGCCGTGAACGTGTCGTAGTGGACGTGGGTGAGCGGCCCGACGTAGCCGCTGCCGAACGCCAGGCGCAGGCCCGCGCCGTCGCGCGACACCGTGAGCGGGCCGTACACCGGGTGCGCGTACGTGCCGGCGTAGCGGTCCAGCGGCAGTGATGGCGACGTGCCAGGAACGCGCGTGCCCTCCGCCTTCTTCTGCTGCGAGTCGCCTTCCCTCGCCAGATCCTGATAGAGCGCGCGCAGGTCGGCGCTCCAGTCGCGGGCCGGGCGGCCGAGATACGCGTCGAACACCCGGTACATCAGCGCGTGCCTGAGCTCGGCGTGGTCCAGATTGGCCAGCACGAAGACGCCCAGGTTGCGCTCCCGGATGAGGCCATGAATGGCCACCATGCCGTCGATGCTCCCCGTATGGAAGTCCACCTTCTCGCCGGCGTAGTCCTCCTGGAACCACCCAAGGCCGTAGGTGGTCCAGTGCGGCGCGGTGAGGCGCGCGGTCGGGTAGAAGCCGTCCGGGCCGACCATCGTCTGGGGCGTGAAGAGCTCGGTGACGACCGCGTCGCTGAGCAGCCGCGTGTTCGCGGTCCCGGCGCCCGTCACGACGCCGCCCGCCAGGAGCAGCCTGGACCACTGCGCCATGTCGTGGACGCTCGACCACACCGCGCCGGCCGGGGCCACGCTGTCCACGCTGGCGTTCCTGATGACCTCGACCTTCCCGTCGATCTCGTAGTGCGGCTGGGCCACGTTGGGCTGGCGATCGAGCGTGGCGGCCGTCGCGATGGTGCCCGTCATGCCGAGCGGCCCGAAGATGCGGGTCCGCACGAACTCCGCCCACGGTGTCCCGCTCACGGCGGCCACCACTTCGCCGGCCGTCGCGTACATCACGTTCTGGTAGGTGAAGTGCGACCGCATCGACGTCTCGAGGTCCACCTCGCGCAGCCCCTCGATGACCTGGCGGGCGCTCCGCGGCTGTTCGTACCAGAGCGCGTCGGTGTTGGGCACTCCGCCCCGGTGGGTGAGCAGGTCGCGGATGCGCAGCTCGCGCGTGGCGTAGGGATCCTTCAGCGCGAACCACGGCAGGTGCGTCACGACCCGGTCGTCCCAGCGCAGCTTGCCTTCGTCGACCAGCATGCCGATGGCGGCGGCGGTCATGGCCTTGGTGGTCGATCCGATCGCGAAGAGCGTTCGATCGTCCACCGGCTCGGGCGATCCCAGGCGGCGCACGCCGTAGCCCTTGGCGAACACGATCTCGCCGTCCTTCACGACCGCGATCGCCAGGCCCGGAATCCTCCACTCGCGCACGGCGCGCTCGACGTAGCCGTCGAGCCCGGACAGCGGCGCCGGCTGCGCGCCGGCCGGCGCCCCGGCGAGGATCACGGCCACGAGCGTGAACAGCGGCAGCAGCAGGCGGGTCATGCGCGGCAGTCTACCGGCGCGGGCGCGTTTTGCACTACAGTCGGGGACGCGTGAGGCCTCCCCCGCCCCGGCGTCGCGCTGCTACCCGTCGCGCGCCGAGGGTCTGGCACGCCGGTCATCCACGGGACTGGCAGGAGGCGACGTCATGAGCACCGGCACTGGGATCGCGAGGCGCCGATGGGCGACCACGCTTGGCGCGCTCGTGTTCGCGCTCGGTCTGGCGTCGGCCGCGTGCGACGAGTCCCCGACGTCGGCCACGGGCACCGGCGACCCGGGCGGCGGCAGTTCGGGTTCGAGCCTGCCGCCCACGACGGCGAACCTGTCCGGCACGCGGTTCCTGGCCTTCGGCGACAGCATCACGGCGGGCGAGGTGACGGCGCCCGTCAACGGCGTCAGCGCCGGGCCGCTCGTCGTGGTCCCGTCCGCGTCGTATCCCACCCAGCTGCAGGACCGCCTCAAGTCGCGCTACACCTCGCAGGCCGGGCAGATCTCGGTGATGAACGCCGGCGCGCCGGAACTCGCCAGCGCGGCGTTCCCCCGGCTCGCCGACCTGCTCGCCAACGCCGCGCGCGGCGTCGATGCGCTCCTGCTGCTCGACGGCGCGGAGGACCTGCTGAACTACGGCGCCAACGGCGTGTCCGCGGCCATCAAGGGCATGAACGACCTGGCTCGCGAGGGCCGGCGACGCGGCGCCCGGGTGTACATCGCCTACCTGCCGCCGTCGATCCAGGGCCGGCAGCGCTCGGTGCCCGACGCCGCGATTCGCGCCTACAACGACGAGCTGTCGATCATCGTGCGGGGCGAGGGCGCCGTGGGCGTCGATCTGTACGCGGCCCTGTCGCAGGACCTCAACCGCTACATCGGCGTGGATGGCCTGCACCCGACCGAGGCCGGCTATCGCCGGATCGCCGACGAGTTCCTGGCCAGCATCGCCAGTACGCTGGAGCGCTGAGGTCGCCCGACGCTCCTATCATCCGGGTGTGCCGACCAACCAACGCCGGCCGCTGGCGGAGGACACGGCGCCCGAGGCGGAAGCCGTACCGAGCGACCTCTGGCGGAAGAGCTCGGTGGCCGCGGATGTGGCGCGGGCGCTTGGCGTCGACGACCTCCCGGCCCGTGCCCTGGACGAAGACTAGGACCCCACCCCTACGGCAGCTTGGAGCGGTCCACTTCCGCGGCGATGAAGCCGAACGCCGCCCACTGCCGACCCTCCAGCACTTGTCGTAGATCTCGGTGGCCTTGGCGAGGTTGCCGGTCACGCGGTAGTAGTTGGCCACGCCGTAGCCCTGCGTGGCGATGGTGAGGTCGTCCGCGTTGGCCGTGTCCAGCAGCGCCTCGGGCTTTTCGAGGCCCTTGTACATGAGCAGCCGCCGGTGGTACGACTGGTTCTCGAGGATGTCCATGGTGGGCGTGATCCGCTCGAGCACCTTCGCGGCGGCGGCCTTGTCGCCCATGCGCATGTTCGTCATCCAGAGCCAGTCGCTCGTGGCGACGATGGAGTCGTCGTTCTTGGACACGTCCATGCACTGGTCGAACGCCCGCCGCGCGTTGGCGAAATCGCCGCGCAGGTAGTAGGCCAGGCCCAGGTGGTACCAGATGTTGAAGTGCAGCGTGCTGCGCGGGATGCCCTTAGCGTTGGGCGCGCCGTCCGGCTCGATCTCGTCCTTGGTGCCGGCGATGAGCAGCACCGCCTTCTCGAAGTCGGAGATGGCGGCGTCGAAGTTGCGCAGCGTGATGTACCGGTGGCCGCGATGGCGGTAGAAGCGCGGGTCGCTCGGGAAGCGGTCGATGCCCTTCGTGAACGTCGCGACCGCCTTGCGGTACTGCCAGAGATACGCCTGGCGCCGTCCGACCCAGATGAGGGCGTCGGCGCTGTCCGGCGACTTCGCGAGCTCGGCCTCGGCCGCGGCGAGATTCGCCTCGAGGCGCTGCCGTTCGGCCGCGGGCAGTGCCATGGGCACGAGCGGATCGCCCATGATCCCTCGCGCTTCCGGTTCGACCGGGGCGGGCGTGGGCGTGGCGGCCGGAGCCGCCGCGTCCGTCGTTGACGGAGAAGGAGGATTCGAGCCACACGCCGAGACGCTCAAGACAGCAGCGAACGCGGCCGTGACGACGCACGGTCGGAACATTGGGGGAGCTCCGTGGATGGCGGCTACCGGTCGCGGCCGATGGCGGCTGGAGGCATCATATCCGACGGCTGGCCGGCCTCCGGCTCCGCCGGGTCCCCGGCGTCGGGGTCGGAGGCGCCGCCGTGCGCCAGGAACAGGCGCGCGACGCCGTGCGGCGAGCGCGGCGTGGAGTCCACGGCGCCCACGATGCCAATTTCGTCGCCGGTGGCGGCGCCCAAATCGCGGAAGCGGCGTGCCGTGACGAGCACCCGGCCTTCGTAGGTGGCCACCGTCTCGTTGAAGGCGCGCACCGTGCCGTCCAGGCGTCCCCGCAGCGTCTCCATGCGATCCGTCAGGATGCGCACGCGGTCGTAGAGCTCACGGCCGAGTCGGCTCACCTGTTCGGCGTTGCGGGTCAACCGCTCCTGGCGCCAGCCGTGAGCCACGGCCCGGAGGAGGGCGATGAGCGTGAGCGGGCTCGCCGGAAACACCTGCGCGCCCACCCCGAACTCGATGAGGCGCGCGTCCTGCTGCAGCGCGGCCTGGAAGATCGCCTCGCCGGGCAGGAACATCACGACGAACTCCGGCGATGGGTGGAACTGCTCCCAGTAGGCCTTCGCGCCCAGCTTGGCCATGTGATCGCGGACCTGGCGCGCGTGATCGGCGAGCTTCTTCTCGCGCGTCTGGTCGTCGTGCGCGTCCTGCGCGTCGAGATAGGCCTCGAGCGGCGCCTTCGCGTCGACCACCACGGTGCGGCCGCCGGGCAGGCGCACGAGCAGGTCCGGACGAATCCGTCCGCCGTCGGTGGCGGTCGTGGTCTGCTCGTCGAAGTCGCAGTACTCGAGCATGCCGGCCATCTCGACGACGCGGCGCAGCTGCATCTCGCCCCAACGGCCGCGCACGGTGGGCGTGCGGAGCGCGCGGACGAGATTCGTCGTCTCGGCCCTGAGCTGGGTCTGGCTGCGCCCGATCGCTTCGAGCAGGGCCGAGATCTCGGCGCCCGTCTCCGCGCGGTTCTTCTCCACCTCGCCCAGCTTGAGGTCCACCTGCTGCAGCACGTCGCGAATGGGCGCGACCAGCGCGTCGAAGGCCTCCTGCTTGCGGTCGATCTCGGAGATGGCGCGGTGCCCGACGCTCGTCAGGCGCTCCTGCGCGAGCTTGAGGAACTCGTCGCTGCTCGTCTTGAGCGCCGCCCCGGCCAGCGCCTGGAAGCTGTCGCGCAGCTGGTCCTGCGCCTGCGTGAGCACGTGCAGCTGCTTCGGGACCACCTCGCGCTCGTGCGCGAGCTCCGCGCCGGTGCGGGCCAGCTCCTCGCGCAGCGACGCGCTCTCTGCGCGGGCCCTGTCGACCTCGTCGCGCGCCCGCGACAGCTCGGTCTGCACCTCGCCGAGCCGGCGGGTCGTCTGGTGGAAGAGCGCCTGCGCCGCGCTCACCGTGGCCTGGTGGGTGGAGAGCGACTCGGTCAGCTCGCGACGGAACTGGACCCGGGCCAGGGCCCAGGCGGCCAGGGCGCCCAGCGCCAGACCCGCCACCAGTGCCATCAGCGCCGTGAGGACCATCGAATCCATGGGTCGCAAGGGCACGGCATCACCCATGCCGCGGCACGAGGATTCCGGCAGAACCGTGCAGTTCCTGGCAGTGTAGCAGCGCCGTCGCCCGGCGGCGGCGAATTCTGATCGCGCGCCCATGACGAAACCGTCGGGTCGCTGCCAGTTTCGTCGGTGGCCCTGCGTCCGGGGCCGCCCGGGGCGGGCCCTCGCGAGGGCCCGGCGGCCCGGCCTTGCCCGGGGCTGCGTCTCCCGGCGGCGCGCGCCGGGGTGGTGCGGACTTTGATGTCGGAGCCGATAACCCCATCGGATGAGCGCGTCGTCCCCAGTCTTCGCCGACGGCTTCGGCCGGCGCGTCGTCCGCTCGAGCGGCGCCGAGCCGACGTTCGCCGAACACCTGCTCCTCGACCCGGCCCTCGCCGGCCACGACGGGTTCCGCACCGCGCTCCAGGACCGCGCCGCCCAACTTCAGGGCAAACGCCTGACGTCGTACGCCCGCGTCCACCGCGTGGAGGTGGATGGCCCGAGCGCGTCGGTCGTCTCGGACTACGTGCCGGCATGGCGCCTGGCCGACGTCCTCGACGTGGCCGAGTCCGAGAACCTCACGCTGGACATCGGCGTCGTCATGCTGCTGCTGCGCCAGCTGCTGCCGACGGCGGCGCTGCTCTCGACCCAGGCGCGCGACGTGGCCAGCGGCGCGCTCGGTCCCGAGCACCTGCTGCTGACGCCGCAGGGCCGCCTGGTGCTGACCGACTACGTGTTCGGGTCGGCGCTGGTCGCCGTGCAGTGGTCGCCCGAGGAGCTCTGGCGCACACTGCGGGTGGCCGTGCCCGCCGACGCCGGCAAGGCCGTCTCCCAGCGGGGCGACGTCGTGCAGGTGGGCATCACGGTGCTGTCCCTCGTCGCGGGGCGCCGGCTGCGGGACGACGAGTTCCCGGACCGTCTTGGCGTGCTCGTGGAGAGCGCGCGCCAGAAGACGCCGTCGATCGTGGACGCCCCGCTGTCGCCAATGCTGCGCGACTGGCTGCGCGGGGCGCTGCAGCTCGGCTCCAAGAACTTCGGCACGCTGTTCGAGGCGCAAATGGCGCTCGAGCGCCTCCTGGCCAGCGACGCCGCGCTCCTGGCGCAGCCCTCCGAGCTCGATCAGGCGGTGGCGCGCTTCGGCCGCTTCATGCCGCCGTTCCACGTGCCGGAGCCCGAGCCGGCCCCGGCGCCGCTCGAGGATCTCGAGCCGCTGATGGCGCCGCCGCCGCCGGACCTCGTGCCGCTCGCCGTGGCCTTCGATACGCCGCAAGAGCCGCCGCCGACCCGATCGAAGAAGTCCGGCGTCCGGAAGAAGGCCGCCGCGCAGGCCGCGGCTCCGCCTCCGGCGCCCGAGGTGGAGGCGTCCGAGCTGCAATCGGACCCGGTCGCGCTCGATGCGCCCGTCGCGTTCGAGGAGGCCGCCGCCGTCGACGAGCCGCCCGTGACGGTCGCACCTCCGCCGCCGCCACCCGCGCCGGTCGTGCCGGCGCCGGTCGTGGAAGAGGCGCATCTCCCTGCCGCGGTCGTCGCCGAGGCGCCGCCCGCGCCCTCACCGCCGTCGCGCGTGACGGAGCCCGATCCCGAGCCCGAGCCTTACGAGCCGCCCCTGCCCGTCTCCGATGACGTGCCGTGGTGGCGGTCTGCCCGCGCCGTGGCCGGCCTGGCGGGGGTGGCCCTCGTCGAGCTCGCCGTGATCGGGTGGCTGGCGAGCCGGCCCAGCGAGGCGCTGGGGACCGACGGGGAGCTCGTGGTCACCTCCACGCCGCCCGGCGCGGCCGTCGTCGTCGACGACCGCGATCACGGGGCGACTCCCGTGACGATCCGCATGAAGCCCGGCACCCACGTGCTCCAGGTGCGGGCGGGCTCCGACGAGCCCCGGGTGATTCCGCTGACGATTCGCCCGGGCGTACAGACGGCGCAGTACGTCGAACTGCAGGGCGCCACGACCGGCGTGCTCGAGGTACGGAGCGAGCCGTCGCCCGCGAAGGTCGTCATCGACGGCGAGGATCGGGGTTCCACGCCGCTCACGCTGCGCGACGTCAAGCCCGGCGATTACCAGGTCGTGCTGGAGCGGCCGGGCTGGAAGTCGAGCCAGATCGTGCGTATCGAGCCCGGCACGACGTCGCAGCTCCTCGTCCCCACGAAATGAGCGGACGCGGCTAGGGCCGGCCGCATCCGTTTGTTACAATCCTGGACTTTCGGGCCACGCCATGCGCGCCAGGACACAAGTTCTCATCGGGGTGCTCAGTCTGACGCTCAGCGTCAGCCTGGCGGTGGTGCGCGATCGCCTGCCGCACGACACCGGCAACGTGCTGGCCGATGCCCCGCGGCGGCTCGCCGACATCCTGCTCCCGCCCGATTCGGACCTCATCTCCGCCGTGGTGCCCAACGGCGCGACGGTGGCCGGCATGCTCGGCAAGCACCTGCTGCCGGACTCGGAGCTCTCGGCGCTGGTGCAGGCCGTGACCTCCAACTTCGACGTCCGCAAGCTGCGGGCCGGCAACACCTACACGATCGACCGGCTGTTCGACGGGCGCATCCGCTCGTTCGAGTACGAGATCGATCCCACCCGCGCGCTGCGCGCGGAGCGCCGCGACGGCGACATCGCGCTCTTCGCCGCCGAGGTCGTGGAGTTCCCGCTCCGGACCACGCGCGTGGTCGTGTCCGGGACCGTCGATCGCGACGCCCCGTCCCTCAGCGAGTCGATCGAGCGCGCCGGGGAACGCCTCGACCTGGCGCTGGCGATGGCCGACGTGTTCGGCGGTGAGATCGACTTCAACAGCGGGCTCCAGCCCGGCGACACCTACCGGGTGGTGGTGGAGAAGTCCGTGCGTGACGACGGTGTGTTCGTCGGCTACGGACCGCTCCAGGCCGCCCAGTTCGTCAACGACGGCCACACGCTGACGGCGATGCGCTTCGCCCTCGAGGACGGGAAGACCGGCTACTTCGACGAGGCGGGTCGATCGCTGAAGCGGTTCTTCCTGAAGACGCCGCTCAAGTTCGAGCCGCGTATCACGTCGCGTTTCTCGCGCTCGCGGATGCACCCGGTGCTCAAGTACGCCCGCGCGCACAACGGCGTGGACTACGGCGCCCCGGCCGGCGCGCCCGTGGTCAGCGTGTCGAGCGGCGTGGTGAGCTTCGCGGGCTGGACGAGCGGCGGCGGACGCACCGTCCGCGTCCGGCACATCAACGGCTACGAGAGCGAGTACATGCACCTCTCCGCCATCCAGTCGGGCATCCGCGTGGGCGCCCGCGTGGATCAGGGCGAGATGGTCGGCGCGGTGGGCATGACCGGGCTGGCGACGGCCCCCCACCTGCACTACGGCCTCCGGCACAACGGCCGGTACGTGAACCCGATCACCGAGCACCAGAACCTGCCGCCGGGCGAGCCCGTGCCGGCCGTGCTCAAGGCCGCGTTCGACGCCGAACGCGACCGCCTGTTCGCCGAGATGCAGCCCCGGCTCACGATCGAGGCCGACGGCCACCACTGACGCCCGGCGCCGTTCCGGCCCCGCGCTCCGTCGCGGCGCCCTGCGAGGACCTCCGATGGCCGACGCCGCCCGCCTCGATTCGCGCGTGTCCGCGTTCCGGGCCCTGCACGCGTCCGGCTGCTTCCTGATGCCGAACCCCTGGGACGTCGGCGGCGCGCGCCTGCTCGCTCACCTCGGGTTCCCGGCCATCGCCACGACCAGCGCCGGGTTCGCGTGGACCATCGGCCGGCCCGACACGCGGATCCGGCTGGAGGACGCGCTGACCCACCTGCGGCTCGTCGCCGCCGCGGTGGCGGTACCCGTGAACGCCGACTTCGAAGGGGGCTTCGCGGTGGCGCCAGAGGCGGTGGCGGCCAACGTGCGGGCGGCCACGGCCACGGGCGTGGCGGGCCTGTCGATCGAGGACTCGACGGGCAGTCCGGACCATCCGCTCTACGACTCCGGGCTCGCGGTGGAGCGGATCGCCGCCGCGCGCCAGGCCATCGACGAGAGCGGCACGGGCGTCCTCCTCACGGCACGCACCGAGGGATTCATCGTGGGGCGACCGGATCTCGACGAGACCATCCGCCGCCTGCGCGCGTTCGCCGCGGCGGGCGCCGATTGCCTGTACGCGCCCGGCATCCGCGACAGGGACGCCATCAAGGCGGTGGTGGATGCCGCCGCCCCGACACCCGTGAACCTCCTGATCGCCGCCGACTTCATCACCGTGGCCGAGGCCGCGGCGCTGGGCGTGCGCCGCATCAGCGTGGGCGGCGCCCTGGCGCGCACCGCGTGGTCGGCCCTGATGGGCGCGGCCCTGGAGATGCGCGACCAGGGCACCTTCGGCGCGCTCGCCGCGGCCAACGTCCCGTCGTCCACCCTGAACGGTCTCTTCGACCGCCCGACGCCATGATGCGACCGACCTCCGTGATTGCCGCGTGCCTCGCCCTGTCGTTCGGGGGCGCGGCCCATGCCGACACGCACCGGTTCGTGCCGGACCGCTTCTACAACACGTATTCGTTCGCGCACCCGCCGGCGCTGCGCATCAAGCCGGGCGACACCGTGATCACCAAGACGGTGGACGCCGGCGGCGTGGATTGGAACGGGCGGCAGGTGGCGCAGGGCCCGAACCCGCAGACCGGCCCGTTCTTCGTGGAGGGCGCCGAGCCGGGCGACCTGCTCGTCGTGCGCATCGTGTCGATCACGCCGAATCGCGCGACGGCCTATTCCCAGAGCCTGCTGGCGCCGTACACGGTGGATCCGGCCGCCATCGCCAACCGCACGGACCGCGAGCCCCGCCGCGTCACCTGGCAGATCGACGCCGCGGCCGGCGTGGCCCGGCTCCGGGAGCCGGACATGCGGCCGCCGGAGCTGACCGTGCCGCTCAGGCCGATGCTGGGCTGCGTGGCCGTGGCGCCCGCGCGGAAGGAAGCCATCAACACGGCGACGCCCGGAGCCTTCGGCGGCAACATGGACTACGCCGCCCTGAACGCGGGCGTGACGGTACTCCTGCCCGTGAACGAGCCGGGCGCGCTGCTTTTCGTGGGCGACGGCCACGCGCGGCAGGGCGAGGGCGAAGTGGTGGGGACCGGCCTCGAGACGTCGATGGACGTCGAGTTCTCGGTGGACCTCGTGAAGAAGACGCCGGCCGCCTGGCCTCGGATCGAGACCGACGCCTACGTCATGACGCTGGGCAGCGCGCGGCCGCTGGTGCAGGCGCTGCAGCACGCCACCACCGAGATGCTGCGATGGCTGCAGGCCGACTACGGGTTCTCGGAGCGTGGTGCGTCGGCCTTCATGGGCCAGGCGCTCGAGTACGACATCGCGAACGTCGTCGATCCCAACTTCACGGTGGTGGCGAAGGTGCCGAAGGCCCTCCTGCCGCGACGCTGATGTCCGAGTTCGACCGGGTGGTGGACGCGGTGAACGCCCTGCACGGCGCCGGCGGCGCCGAGGCGGGCGCGCCGCGTCTCGATGCCTGGCTCGCGCGGGCCCGGGGCGCCGGCGCCAGCGACCTGCTGCTCGTGGCCGGCGTCCCGCCGTCGCTCCGGGTCGACGGCCACATCGCGGCGATCGACGGCGCGGCCGTGCTCGACGGCGAGGACATCGAGCAGGCGGTCATGCCGGCGCTGCCGGAGCACGCCGCCCGGGCGTTCCGGTCCGGCCAGGCGGTGGACGCCCGGCTGCGCGTGGAGTCCGGCCGCTACCGCGTGAATCTGCACCGCGAGCGCGGCCGCGCCGCGGCCGCCATCCGCGTGCTGCCCGACACGCCCCCGCGCCTGGACGAGCTGAACCTGCCCGCGGGCGTCGAGACGCTGTCGAAGATCCCGCGCGGGCTGGTGCTCGTGGGCGGCGCCACCGGCGTGGGCAAGACGACGACCCTGGCCGCGCTCGTGGACGCCATCAACCGGCGCGACGCCAGGCACATCGTGACGATCGAGGATCCGATCGAGTACGAACACCGGCACCAGCGGTCGGTCG
>JAWKHS010000019.1 GCA_041394705.1 Vicinamibacterales bacterium | reverse complement strand
CGTCCTGGGCCTGGCCGTCCCGGTCGACTCGCTGCTCTTCAATGCGGCCGCCGTCGTCCATCGCGGCGCGGTCATCGGGTGCGTGCCGAAGGAGAAGCTCCCGACCTACAACGTCTTCTACGAAGGCCGGACGTTCTCGCGCGGTGGACCGGCCCTGGCGCTCGACGCCGCCGGGTGGCCACTGGGCGACTACCTCTTCCGCTTCGACTTCGGCACCGTCGGCGTGGAGGTGTGCGAGGACGCGTGGGCACCAGACGGCCCGATGCGCCGCCGCTGTCTCTCTGGCGCCGAACTCGTCGTGAACGTCTCGGCGTCGCCGTACCGGATGGGCATCGTCGCCACGCGGCGCGAGATGCTGGCCACGCGCGCCGCCGACAACCAGACGGTGCTGCTCTATGCCAACGCCGTCGGCGCGCAGGACGGCCTCGTCTACGACGGCGGCGGCTACGTCTTCCAGAACGGCCGGCTCGTCCTGGAGGCCCAGCGCTTCGCGGTGGGCACCGCCGCGGCGGTGGTCGATCTCGACCGCACGCGCCGGCTGCGGATGGAGAACTCGACGTGGCGGGCCGACTGCGAGCACTACGTGCGGCGGGAACCGCCGGTGACGGTGCTGCGCGCCGATGGCGCCACCTCCGACACCCGGGGGCTGGCCTACCCCGCGCCGGCCGGCGGCAGCTTCTTCCTGCCGCCGCCGTCCCCGCCCGGCGTCGATGCGCGGGACGAGGCGCTCGACGACCTCTTCGAAGCCCTGGCGATGGGCGTGGCCAGCTACTACGAGAAGACCGGGGCGTTCAGCTCGCTCGGGCTGGCCCTCTCGGGCGGCCGCGACTCGATGCTCACCCTGCTCGTGGCCTGGCGGGCCGCGGCCAGAATCCTCGGACCGGACGCGTCCGCGGACGCCGGCGCCCCGGGCCGCCTCATCACGGCGTTCTACATGCCGACCCGCCATTCGCAGGACGCGACGCGGACGGCCGCGCACGAGCTGGCCGCGGCCCTCGGCGTCACCCTGCACACGGTCCCGCTGGACGACGCCTACGACCGCGAGGTCGAGGCGGCGGCCGCCATGCTCGGGGGCCGTCCCCCGGGCCCCATGACGCGTCAAAACGTCCAGGCGCGGCTGCGCGGCCAGCGGATGTGGAACTGGGCGAACACGTCGGGCGCGCTCTTCCTGCAGACGGGCGACATGAGCGAGAAGGCCGTCGGGTACACGACCATCGGCGGGGACCTGGAAGGGGCGTTGTCGGTCATCGCCAACGTGCCGAAGACCGTCGTCGAGGCGCTGCTCGTGCGCCTCCACGCGCGGTTCGGCTTCGACGGCATCACGGCCACGCTGGCCACCGCGCCCGGACCCGAGCTGGCCGACCGCCAGGAGGCCGAGCAGGAGCTGATGCCCTTCCCCATCCTGGACGCCTGCCTGCACCTCTACGCCGGCGAGAAGCTGTCCCCGCCGGAAATGGCCGAGGCGCTGGTCAGCGTCTGTCCGGGCTACGATCGTGAGTACCTGGCCGCGTGCGCGGCACGCTTCACGCGGCTCTTCACGCAGTCGATCTACAAGTGGGTGCAGTCGCCGCTGGCGCTGCACGTCGGCTCGCTGGATCTGGACCGCGAGCGGGCGCTGCAGATGCCGGTGGTGCAACGCACCGAATGGTGATGCCGTGACGGAGCGCCCGAGGGCACGCGCCTGGACGTGGACGGCCGCCGCGGCCCTGCTCGCCGCCGCGCTGGCGGGGCCCGGCCGGCCCGCGCCGGTCCGCGCGCAGGCCCAGCCGGCGGGACAGACGCAGACGCCGCCGTCCCCTTCACCGCCGCCGGACGCAGCCCAGGACCAGCCGATCTTCCGCGCCGGCGTGAAGCTCGTGCTCGTCGACGTCTCGGTGACGGGCCCCCGCGACGAGCCGCTGACCGACCTCACGCCCGAGGACTTCGAGCTGACCGAGGACGGCATCAGGCAGACCGTCGAACAGGCCACGCTGGTCCGGCTCGACGGACAGCCGCGGGGCGACGGCGAGGCGCTGGAGATCCGGTCGCAGTCGCATGCGCTGGCCGAGGCCGCGCGCGACGACGTGCGGCTGTTCGCCGTCTTCATGGACGACTACCACCTGGGCCGCTATCCCCGGGAGATGCTGCCCCTGCGCAAGGCGCTGACGGACTTCCTCGACACGATGATGGGCCCGCTGGACCTGGTCACGGTGATGAACCCGATCACGCCGCTGAGCGCGCTCGAGTGGACGCGGGACCGCGACAGGCTCGTGCGCGAGCTGAAGACCTACGAGGGCCGCAACGACAACTTCATCGGCCGCAGCCCGCTCGAGGAGTCGCAGAACCTGTCGCGCAACCCGGGCCGCGTACGCTCGCAGGTCGTGATCTCGGCGCTGCGATCGCTGGTCATGCACCTGTCGGGCCTCCGGGAGGGCCGAAAGACGCTGCTCGTGGTCTCGCAGGGCATCCCGCTCACGTGGGACATCTCGCTCGAGCCGGACTTCCAGGATCTCCTGCGCGAGGCGAACCGCGGCAACGTCGTCATCCACACGCTCGACCCGCGCGGGCTGGGCCAGGGCACCTTCGTGCACAGCACGCTCTACCGGCTCGCAAGCGAGACCGGCGGCCAGGCCATCGTGAACACGAACAACCTGGAGCGCGGCCTCGAGCAGGTCGTGCGCGACGCCAGCCACTACTACCTGCTCGGCTACACGCCGGCGCGCGAGCCGAACGACGGGAAGTTCCACAAGATTTCGGTGAAGGTCCGGCGGCGCGGCGTCAAGACGGTGGCCCGCCGCGGCTACTGGGCGCCGTCGGCCGAGGAGATGACGCCGTCCGAGCCTCCGGCCCTCGAGCCGGCCGTGGGCTCGGCGCTCGAGAACCTCGAAGCACGGCGGGACAACCGCGTCGCACACGTCGAGACCGGGTTCTCGCCCGGCACCGCCGGCCAGGTCCGCCTGACCGCCACATGGCGGCCGGTGGACGGCTTCAAGGACGCGCCGGCGCACCTCCGGCTCGAGGTGCACGACACGCAGGGCGCGCAGATCGCCACGGCCGAGGACTCGCTCGGCGACACCGGCACCGGCGTCGTCACGCTGGAGGTGCCGCCGGGCGACGTGGTGGTGCGCTTCAGCGCCACGGGCGAGAGCGGCGACGTCGTGGACCGCTGGGAGACGCCCGTCACCGTGCCGGATCTCGCGGGCGCCACCGTGGCGCTGGCCACGCCCCAGTTCGTCCGGGCGCTGACGACGGCGGCGTTCCAGGGGCTGCGGCGGGGCGAGTCGGGGCAGCCCAGCCCGGACCGCGAGTTCCGCACGACCGATCTCGTCGTCGTCCGGACGGCCGTGACGGGCGAAGCGTCCGAGGCGGCGTCGGTCACGGCCGAAGTGCTCACCCGCGAAGGCAAGGTGCTCGCGTCACTGCCCTCGTCGGCCGTGGGCGGCCGGCGCCAGGTGGAGCTGCCGGTACGCGCGCTCGCGCTGGGCGAGTACGTGCTCCGCTTCACCGCCACGAGCGGCGCCGAGTCGGCCGAAGCCACCGCGGGCTTCGCGATCGTGCGCTAGCGGCCGGGGCTGGCACCGTGGCGCCCCCCGTCATTCCCGCCGGGCTCGAGGACCCGAGGCTCGACGACTACCGCCACGTCGGCGATCCCGCGTGGCTCCTCGCCCGCGGCTGGTTCGTCGCCGAGGGCCGGCTCGTGGTGGAGCGGCTGGTGGCCGACCGACGGCATCGCGTGCACTCGCTGCTCCTGAGCGAGGCGGCCGCGCGGGCGATGGTCCGCACCGTGGACGCGGTCGCGCCGGACACGGCCGTGTACGTGACACCGCAGAAGGCCATGAACGCGGTGGTCGGGTTCAACATCCATCGCGGCTGCCTCGCCCTGGCCGAGCGCCCGGCGGCCGCGGCCCTCGACAGCCTGCCGCTCGCCACCGCGTCCGCCGTGGTCGTGGCCGAGGGCGTGAACAATCCCGACAACATCGGCGGCCTCTTCAGGAACGCGGCGGCCCTGGGCGCCGCGGGCCTCGTCCTGGGCCCGGACTGCGGGGACCCGCTGTACAGGAAGGCCATTCGCACCTCGATGGCCGCGACGCTGCGGGTGCCGTGGGCGCCCGCCGGCGCCTGGCCGGACGCGCTCGAGACGCTCAGACGCGCCGGCCTGGCGATCGTGGCGGCGACGCCGGCCCCCGGAACCGTGTCCCTCTACGAGGCGGACCTGCCCTCGCGCGCGGCCGTGCTCGTCGGCGCGGAGGGCCCGGGCCTCTCGGAGGCGGCGCTCGCGAAGGCGGACCTGCGCGTCGGGATTCCCATGCACGCGGGGATGGACTCGCTGAACGTGGCGACGGCCGCCGCCGTGATCCTCGCGGCGCTGGCCGCCCGCCGCGGCTGACCGGTGGGTCCGTCCCGGCGGCACCGACGGGACGCGATCGGTCCGGACGCCTGGCCGCGTCAGCCCGCGGCCCAGCCCAGCGAGCGCTCCACGGCCCGCTTCCAGCCGTCGTAGCCGCGGTCGCGCACGTCGGCCGGCATGGCCGGACGGAACTCGCGGTCCAGGACCCAGTTCCGGCGGACGTCGTCGAGGCCGTCCCAGTAACCGACGGCGAGCCCGGCCAGGTACGCCGCACCGAGGGCCGTCGTCTCGGCCACGACCGGCCGGCGCACGGGCACGCCGAGCTGATCGGCCTGGAACTGCAGGAGCATCGCGTTGGCGGCGGCGCCGCCGTCCACCTTCAGCACGGGCACGGTGAGACCGGTGTCGGCCTCCATCACCTCGACGACGTCCCGCGTCTGGAAGGCCATCGCGTCCACGGCCGCCCGCGCGATGTGCTCGATGCGCGAGTCGCGCGTGAGCCCCACGATCGTGCCGCGGGCGTATGGGTCCCAGTACGGCGCGCCGAGCCCCACGAACGCCGGCACGAGGTACACCCCGCCGCTGTCGGGCACGTCGCGCATGAGGCGTTCGACGTCGGCGGACGTCGCGATGGCGCGCAGCCCGTCGCGCAGCCACTGCACCGCCGCGCCGGCGACGAACACGGCGCCCTCCAGGGCGTACGTGGTCTGTCCGCCCAGCCGCCAGGCCACCGTCGTGAGCAGTCCCCGGGACGAGGCCACGGGCGTGGCGCCCGTGTTGATCAGGAGGAAGCAGCCGGTGCCGTAGGTGTTCTTGACCTCGCCAGGGGTGAAACACGCCTGTCCGAAGAGGGCGGCCTGCTGGTCGCCGGCCGCGCCGGCAATCGGCACGGCGGCGCCGAGGACGTCCGCGGTCGTGTGCCCGTACACCTCGCTGTTGCCGCGCACCTCGGGCAGCATCGCCCGCGGCACGTCGAAGAGCGCCAGCAGGTCGTCGTCCCAGCGGCGCTCGTGGATGTCGTAGAGCAGCGTCCGGCTCGCGTTGCTCTCGTCGGTCACGTGCACGGCCCCGCCCGTCAGCCGCCAGATCAGGAAGCTGTCGACGGTGCCGAACAGCACCTCGCCGCGCGCGGCGCGCGCGCGCAGCCCGTCCACCGAGTCGAGGAGGTGCGTGATCTTCGATGCCGAGAAGTAGGCGTCGATCACGAGCCCCGTCTTGGCGCGCACGGCCGCCTCGTGGCCCGCGGCCTTCAGCCGCTCGCAGTGCGCGGCGGTGACGCGGCTCTGCCAGACGATGGCGTTGGCGACCGGACGCCCGGTCGCGCGCTCCCAGACGAGCGTCGTCTCGCGCTGGTTCGCCACGCCGATCGCGGCCAGGTCCGCCGCCGTGATGCCGGCCTTCGCCAGTACCGCCCGCGCCGTGTCGAGCTGGGAGCGCCAGATGTCCTCCGGGTCGTGCTCCACGTGCCCGGGCGCCGGGAAGATCTGCGGGAACTCCTGCTGGGCCTTCGCCACCGCCCGGCCGCTCGTGTCGAAGAGCATGGCCCGGCTGGAGGTGGTGCCCTGATCGAGGGCCAGCACGTAGCGGCTCATCGCGACGGCCCTCCCGTGTGCAGCCGCGTCACGCAGGCGTCGTAGACGGCGCCGCCGAGCACGGCGCCGACGACCGGACCGACGATCGGCACCCACCACCAGCCGCCGGACGCGCCGAAGACGCCGGAGCCCCAGCCGGCCAGGGCCGTGAAGAGACGCGGTCCGAAGTCGCGCGCCGGGTTGATCGCGTAGCCGGCGTTGAAGCCGAACGACACGCCGATGCCGACGACGAGCAGGCCGACCAGGAGCGGCCCGAGCCAGCCGGGCACCGCGACGTTCCTGGCGTCGCCGATCGCGAAGACGCCGATGATGAGCAGCGCCGTCCCCACCACCTGATCCACGAGCCCGCCGCCGAGCGACAGGAACGCCTGCGGGTAGGTGGCGAAGATGCCGGCGGTCCCGTGCGCGCCCGCGATCTGGCGCACGCCGCCGTCGAAGGCCGCGAAGGCCTCGCGGTAGGTCACGTAGACCACGGCGGCCGCCGCGAACGCGCCGAGCGTCTGGGCGAGCGCATACGGGAGCACCTTGCGCCACGGCAGTCCTCGATGGGCGGCCAGCGCGATGGTCACGGCGGGATTGAGGTGGGCGCCCGACACGCCGCCGGCGACCAGCACGCCGAGCGTCACGCCGATGCCCCATCCCAGGTTGATCGCGAGATAGCTGCCGTTCGCGCTGGCGCTCAGCACCGTCTGGGCGACGACGCCGACGCCGAAGGCGATCAGGACGAACGTGCCCAGGGCCTCGGCGAGCAGTTCACGTGCGAGATGTCGGGACATGCCCGCGCATTATGCCCCGGCCCGGCCCGTGTCCGCGGGCCGCACGCTACAATGGCCGGCGGATGTTCGCGGGCGTCGTGCAGGCCGTACGCGCGTGGGCGGACGGCGCGGGCGGTCTCGGCGTGCTCGTCGTCGCCCTGCTCGACTCCAGCGTGCTCGCGCTGCCCAACGCGAGCGACGCCCTCATCATGTACCTCGCCATCCGCGAGCCCGGACGGTGGTGGTACTACGCGGCGATGGGCATCGCCGGCGTCGTCGCGGGGTCGTGGCCGCTGTACCTCCTCGCCAGGCGCGGGGGCCAGGCGTTCATGGAGCGCCGCCTCGCCCGCAGCCCGACGAGCCGGCTCATGGACTGGTACGCCAGGAGCGCATTCGTCGGCCTGGCCGTGCCCGCGTTCCTGCCGCCGCCCTTCCCCCTCAAGGTCTTCGTGCTCGCGGCCGGCGCCGCGGGGTATCCGTGGTGGCGGGTCGCGGCGGCGCTCACCCTGGGACGAGGCGCGCGGCACCTCCTCGAGGCCGGCCTGGCCTCGGTGTACCGCGACCAGGCCGTCCAGGCCGTTGAGCGCTACGGCGCCACCCTGGCCGTGGCCGTCGCCGCCCTGGTGGCGGTCGTCTTCGTGGCCGTCCTCGTCTGGCAGCGCCGCGCCGCGCACCCGTAGGCCGCGTCCGGCGGGCCCGCGGGATACTGGCCGCGCAGTGGCCCACGTGTCGAGAGAGACGCTCCAGGGTTCGGTGCAGGTCGTGACGGTGGAGACGGCGGAGGCCGACGAGACGCTGGTGGCGACGCTCCATGCCAGGCTGTCGGCCGACGAGCAGGCCAGGGCGGCGCGGTTCGTGCGCGCGGCGGACCGCCGGACCTACGTCATCGCCCACGCCCTGGTGCGCGTCACGCTCTCCGACCACGCGTCGAGCCCACCGGAGGCATGGCGGTTCCGGACCGGCGTCCACGGACGTCCCGAGATCGCGGCGCCGCCCGCCCACGCCGAGGACCTGGTCTTCTCGCTGTCCCACACGACCGGACTCGCGGCGGTCGCCGTCGCGCGGCGGCGGCTGGTCGGCGTGGACGTCGAGGAGGTGAACCGCACCGTCTCGGAGCGGGTGGCGGAGGCGCAGTTCGCGCCCGCCGAGGTCGAGGCGCTCCGGGCGCTGCCGCCCGACGAGCGGCGGCGGGCCTTCTTCGACTACTGGACGCTGAAGGAGGCGTACGTGAAGGCGTGCGGACACGGGCTGACCCTGCCGCTCGATGGCTTCGCTTTCACGCTGGCCGACGGGCGGCCGCCGGCCGTCGCCTTCGCCGACGGCGTCGATCGCGCCGGGCGCTGGCAGTTCGAGCTCTCGTGGCCAACCCCCGCGCACCGCCTCGCCGTCGCCGTCGAGCGCGAAGGTCCGGACCTGCCGATCGCGTGGCGGGTGACGACGGCCGAGGCCCTCAGCCGATGAGGCTGTGGGCGACCAGTGACCTGCACGTCGGATTCGCGGCGAACCGGCGCGCCGTCGACGCGCTCGCCGACCACGGCGACGACTGGCTGATCCTGGCCGGCGACACGGGCGACACCCTGGCCCAGCTGCAGTCCGTGCTCGACGTCGTGACGCGGCGGTTCGCGACCGTGATCTGGACGCCCGGGAATCACGACCTGTGGACCCCGCGCCAGTGGCCGGACGCGCGCCGCGGCGTCGCCCACTACGAGCGCCTCGTCGAGGCGTGCCGCGCCGCCGGCGTCCTCACGCCCGAAGATCCCTACGCGGTGTGGCCGGCGACGGGCCACGTGATCGCGCCGACCTTCACGTTGTACGACTACTCGTTCGGGCCTGCCTGGACGACGCCGGACGAGGCCGTCGCGTGGGCGGCCGAGACCGGCGTGACGTGCGCCGACGAGCTCCTGCTCTCGGCGGCGCCGCATCCCTCGCGGGCCGCCTGGTGCGCCGCGCGGGTCGCGGCGTCGGAATCCCGCCTGGCGGAAGTGGCACCTGGCACGCGGATCGTCCTCGTCAACCACTTCGCGCTGCGGCCCGACCTGGCCGTGCTGCCGCGCGTGCCGCGCTTCACGATCTGGTGCGGGTCGGTGCGCACGGCGGACTGGCACGTTCGCTTCCCCATCGACGTGGTCGTGTCCGGACACCTCCACATGCGCTCCACGCGGTGGCGCGACGGCGTCCGCTTCGAAGAGGTGTCGCTCGGCTATCCCGCCCAATGGAACCCCCGGAAGGACGTGAACGCGTACCTCCGTCCCATCCTGCCCCCGCAGCCGGCGGGCGACCGCTGGGAACGTGAGGACGTGGTGATTCGCTATCCGTGAAGGGGCGATGGCCTGGGTCGCGCGCGTCCCGGCCGGCCGCCGCTACAATGCCGCTCATGGCCATTCGACTCGTCCTCGCCGCGGCGGCGGCGCTCCTGGTGACGGCGGCGCCGGGCCCGGCGCAGACGCCGGCGGCGCGCTTCGCGCGACCCGACCTCATCGTCGACGGCGACTGGCTGGCCCGCAACCTGTCGGCGCCCGGCCTCCGCATCGTGGACATGCGGCCGCGCGGCTACGGCGACGGCCACGTCCCGGGCGCCGTGTGGCTCGACAACAACGCGATCCGCGACCGGAATGCGCCGCCGACCTTCCTCCCCACGCCGCAGGCGTTCGCGGCGCTCATGGGCCGCCTGGGCATCTCGGACGAGACGCGGGTCGTGGTGTACGACGAGCGCGGCGGTCTGTACGCGGCGCGGCTGTGGTGGATCCTCAACCTCCACGGGCACACCAACGTCGCGCTGCTCGACGGCGGCTGGCCCGGTTGGGTCGCGGCCAGGCGGCCCGTGGACGCCGCGGTCCCCACCATCGCTCCCGCCACCTTCAACGTGCGGACGGGCACGGTCGGCGTGGCCACGGCCGACGACGTGAAGGCCGCCATCAACAACCCCGCCGTCCGCCTCATCGACGCCCGCACCGAGGCCGAGATCGCCGGGAAGGATCTGCGCGGCATCAAGCGCGGCGGCTTCATCGAGTCGTCGATCCCCGTGTACTGGGAGGACCTCCTCGACGCCACCTCGCGCGCGGTGAAGCCCCCCGCCGAGGTGGACGCCCTCTGGCGCGGCAAGGGCGTCGGCCCCGGCGACCAGGTGATCGTCTACTGCCAGGTCGGCATGCGCGCGAGCTACGACCTCTGGACCCTGGCGCTCCTGGGCCACGACCTGTCCAGGCTCCGCAACTACTACGGCGCGTGGGAGGAATGGGGGAACCGGGACGATACGCCGATCGCGCACAAGGACTAGGGAGGGCTGGTGACCGGCGCATGACGCGCTCAGACCCTGGTCCCGAGCTCCCAGACCCTCGCCGCTGAGCCATCCCATGCCCACCCTGCTCGCCAACTTCCTGTCCCGACTGGCCACGCCGCGGCTGTTCCTGCTGGCGGCGGCGCTGCTCGGCCTCGACCTGGTGATTCCTGACGTCGTGCCCTTCCTGGACGAGATCCTGCTCGCCATCCTCACGCTCGTCTTCGCCAGGCGGAAGCCGGGGCTGTGACACGGGGCGCAGGCCGTCCTTGACTGCCTTCCCGTCGTCCCCTATCGTCGGAGACGATTTGGAGGCTCCGATGCGTACCCGACGTCCCGCCGCGCCCCTGGTGGCGCTCGCCGTCTGTTCCCTGGCGCTCACTCTGCACGCCGGGAACCTGCCGTACCGCGCCAAGGGCGGCATGGTCATCTCGGCGAGCGACATCGCCTCCGAGGCCGGCTGGCGGGTGATGAAGGGCGGCGGGAACGCCATCGACGGCGCCGTCGCCACCGCGTTCGCCCTCGCCGTCACCCACCCCACCGCCGGGAACATCGGGGGCGGCGGCTTCATCGTGTACCGCGCGGCCGACGGCACGTCGACCACGTTCGACTTCCGCGAGATGGCGCCCGCCGGGTCGAGCCCGACGATGTGGATGAAGGACGGCAAGTACGACTTCGACATCCACCACAACAGCCACCGCTCCGTCGGCGTGCCCGGCACCGTGGCCGGTCTGTACCTGGCGCACCAGAAGCTGGGCCGCACGCCCTGGAAGGACCTGGTCGCGCCGGCCGTGGCACTCGCGCGCGACGGATTCCCGATCAGCATCGACCTGGCGCGGTCGCTCGAGCGGATGATTCCCGAGTTCAAGAAGTTCCCGGCGTCTCTGGCGCAGTTCACGAAGAACGGCCAGCCCTACCAGGCCGGCGAGCTCCTGAAGCAGCCGGATCTCGCCCGCACCCTCCAGCGGATCGCCGACAACGGGCCGAAGGGCTTCTACGAAGGCGAGACGGCCGAGCTCATCGAGAAGGAGATGAAGGCCAACGGCGGGCTCATCACGCGCGACGACCTGAAGAAGTACGAGGCCAAGGAGCGCACGCCCGTCACGAGCACCTACCGCGGCTACGAGCTCATCGGGATGCCGCCGCCCAGTTCGGGCGGCATCGCCGTCAGCGAGATGCTGAACATCCTCGAAGGCTACGACCTGAAGGCCGCCGGCTACGGCTCGGCCCAGAACCTCCACCTCGTGGCGGAGTCGATGCGGCGTGCGTTCGCGGATCGCGCCCAGCACCTCGGCGATCCCGACTTCAACAGCGGCATTCCCGTGACCCAGCTCCTGTCGAAGGACTACGCGACACAGGTCCGCAAGACCATCAACCCGAACAAGGCCTCGGTGTCGTCGCCGACGTCGTTCACGTGGCCGACCGAATCGCAGGAAACGACCCACCTCTCGGTGGTGGACGGCACGCACAACGCCGTGTCCCTGACCTACACGCTCGAGTACGGGTACGGCTCGCGGATCGTCGTGCCGGGTGCGGGCTTCCTGCTGAACAACGAGCTGGGCGACTTCAACTCCGCGCCGGAGATGACCGACGAGCGCGGCAACATCGGGACCAAGCCGAACCTCGCGCTGCCGTACAAGCGCCCGCTCTCCAGCATGTCCCCGATGATCCTGGCCAGGGACGGCCAGCTCTTCATGGTCACGGGCTCGCCCGGAGGCCGGACCATCATCAACACCGTGCTCATGACCATCCTGAACGTCGTGGACTTCGGCATGAACGCCCAGGAAGCCGTGGACGCCGGGCGCATGCACCACCAGTGGCTGCCCGATCGCCTGTCCATGGAGCGGTACGGGTTCTCGGCCGACACCATCGCGAAGCTGAAGGCGATGGGCCACAACGTGTCCGAGGGCGGCAGCCAGGGCGTGGCCGAGGTCATCGTGCTGAAGGACGGCCTTCTCGAAGGCGGCGTGGACCGGCGTCAGGCCGACGGCGGCGCCGCAGGCCAATAGCCAGGGCGCCGCTCGGAGGCGGCGCCGCAGGCCAATAGCCAGGGCGCCGCTCGGAGGCGGCGCCGCGGGCCAAGGGACGGCGCCGGACGGCTCAGTGCGGCCGCCGGCGGCGGACGCGCTCGCCAACGGCGAACGAGGCCTTGAAGATCGACTCCACCCTCAGGCCGCCCGGCAGGCGGTGCCGTCCGACGGCGGCGAGGGCCGCCGAGGCCATGCAGCCGCAGCGCTGGCAGTCCGGTGTCCCCCCGAACTGGCAGGGCGTGATGCGGGTGGTGAGGTCCGCCGACACGCACTCGGTCGTCTGCGCGAAGATGCAGTCGCCGGGCGAGGCTGGCGGCGCGGTCAATGCCGTCAGGAGCCCGTGGGGCATCTGCAGCTTCGGCACGCGCGCGCGGAGGCGGTGCAGCGCGGCGACGACACGTGCCCGGTCATCCGCCGACAGGCACTCGGCGCTCTCCTCGCCGACCTGCGGCGTGTAGAGGCTCACCCAGATGGTCCGCGTGTCGGCGTTGGCCGCCCAGAAGTCGACGAACTCGTCGAGGTAGCCTTCGCGCGCCGCCTGCTGGCGGGTCACGGTGCAGTGCACGGTGATCCGGTGGCCGGCGATGTGCCTCAGGATCCGATCGTAGGTGGCGGGCGCGCGCCGCACGTCGTGCTCGGCCGGCAGTCCGTCGATCGAGACGCAGATCTGCAGGCGTGGAACCGACGCCCAGGACGGCGGAATCGGGCGGACGGCGCTCGTCACCAGCTGCGTGTAGATGCCGCGGTCGGCGAGCCGCGGCAGGAGGGCGTCGAGCTCGCGGTAGCGCACCAGCGGCTCCCCGCCCACGATCGAGACGTGCACGGGCCGCGTGCGGTCCACCAGGGCCAGGACGTTGGCCACCAGGTCCTCGCCGCGCAGGTCGCTCATGTCGCGCAGCGTCACGGCGCCGCCGAGGTGGGCGTCGCCGTACGCGTAGCAGCCCGGGCATCTGAGGGGACACTCGCGCGTGATCTCGATCGACAGACTGGGACGGTATCCGGTCAGGATGCGTCCCCAGGCCTTCACGAGCCCTTCCATGCGCACTCCTCCTCGGCCGCCGCCGCCGGGGCCGATTCGAGTGAGCCCTAGGGCAGCTTCAGGGCGGCCTTCAGTTGCGCTGCCGTCAGGCCTTTCACGTACACGGGGGTGCCGGCGTCGAACTCGCGCGCTCGCGCCAGGCCGCCGACGACCACGGGGTCGAACCCGGCGTCGGTGACGAGGCGAACGGTCATCGCGATGGCCGCCTGGTCGTCCGAGGCGATGGGGATGCCCAGCTTCTCGCCGGCGCGGTGCGCCTCCTTCGTGACCTGCGTGTAGCTCAGCGCGTTCAGGGCGCGCACGAGGCGCACGCCCGGGAGGTACTCCTTCGACGTGACGCCCGTGCCGCGCGCCAGGCCGTCCTTGCCGACATCACCGTCGCGGTCCACCCTGGGGTTGCCGACGTCGATGACGATCTTGCCTTGCATGTACTTCGCGTAGTCGCGCCCGATCTGGGGCGTCGCGCCGTAGGGCACGGCGATCAGCACGACGTCGCCGAACTGCGCCGCTTCTTCGGGCAGGCCCGCCCTGGCCTTCGGCCCGGCCTGCGCGACCAGGTCCGTGAGGGTTTCGGGATGCCTGGACGAGAAGAACACCTCGTGCCCGGCCCTGGCCCACAACAGGCCGATCGCTCCGCCCTGGCGGCCGGATCCGATGATGCCGATCTTGACCGGCGCGCCCTGCGCGCGGGCCCCCAGCCGGCCGAAGCCGATGACGGCGACTCCCGCGGCGCCCGACAGCAGCCACTCGCGGCGCGTGGTCCAGCGTGACGACTCGCGCATGCGCTTCCCCCTGGTGCCTGGTCCCTACTGGTCTTCAGACTCGTTCGCGTACTCGAAACCGAACCGGCCCTTCACGCAGAGATTCCCCTGCGTGACGCTGTTGTCGAGGGGCGAGGTGACCTTGACGATCCGGTCGTCCTGGACGTGCGCCGTGAGCGTGCATCCGACGCCGCAGAACGGGCAGATGGTGTCGGTGACCGTCTGGCGCTCCGGCGCCCACGCGCCGGCCTGGCGCAACTCGAACTCCGGCTTCGCCATGAGCGCGCCGGTCGGGCACACCGCGATGCAGTTGCCGCAGTAGACGCACGCGGACTCCGGCAGCGGCACGTCCAGCTCGGTCGAGATGTGCGCGTGGAAGCCGCGGCCCGCCACGGCGATGGCGAACGTGTTCTGGGCGTCGGTGCCGCAGGCCTCGACGCACTTGTAGCAGAGCACGCACTTGGAATAGTCGCGGACGTACAGGTCGTTGTCGTCCTTGACGGGCTGGGCCACGGTGGCGGCTCCGGCGCCGAAGCGCTCGGGGTCGGCGCCGTAGTCGCGCAGCATCGGCGTCAGCGAGTCGGCCGTGGACAGATCCACCGACGACGCCAGCAGTTCCAGCACCACCTTGCGCGCGGTCCTGACCCGCGGCGAGTCGGTGTGGACGGTCATGCCGGCTTCGACCTTCCGCGAGCACGCGGGCGCGAGCACGCGGGCGCCCTCGAGCTCCACGACGCACACGCGACACACGTTCACGGGAGTGAGGGTCTCGAGGTAGCAGAGCGTGGGCACGTCCTTCCCCGCCGCGCGGCAGGCGTCGAGCAGCGTGCTCCCCTCGGGCACCTCGACGGCGGCTCCGTCCACGGTGACGGCGACGGTCGGCACCGCGGGCGCCGGCGGCGCCACCGGCGTGACGGCCGGCGGCGGCGGCAGGTGGAACCAGATGGCGTTCTCGGTGCTCACGACGCGTGCCCCCCCTGGAAGACGTGCAGCCGCTGGACGGCCGACTCGACGGCCGACGAGGCCGTCTGGCCGAGGCCGCAGATCGACGCGTCGCGCATGGCCTGGCCCAGCTCGCTCAGGAGCGCCAGCCGCTCCGGCGTGGCGGCGCCGGCGCCGGCCCGCAGCCGCTCCAGGAGCTCGCGCTGACGCACCGTGCCCACGCGGCACGGGACGCACTGGCCACAGCTCTCGTCCTCGAAGAACTGCGCGATGCGGCCGAGCAGGTCCGGCAGGTCGGCGGTGTCGTCGAACACCATCACGACGCCCGACCCCAGGGTCAGCGACGCGGAGCGCGTGTCCTCGAACGTCAGCCGCAGACCCAGCGACTCCGCCCCGACGAACATGCCGGCCGCGCCGCCGAGGAGGATCGCCTGCAGTGGCCGGCCGCTCGCGACGCCGCCGGCCAGGTCGAGCACGTCGCCCAGCGTCCGGCCGAACGGCAGTTCGTACAGGCCGGGCCGCGCGACGTGACCCGAGACGCAGAAGAGCCGCGTGCCCGTGGAGGCCGGCGTGCCCGCGGCCGCCCACGCCGCGGCGCCCTCGGTGAGGATGTCGAGGACGTTCGCCAGGGTCTCGACGTTGTTCACGACGGTGGGCTGGCCGAACACGCCCGACTGGCTCGGGAACGGCGGCTTCGATCGCGGCTCGCCCCGCTTCCCCTCGATCGAGTTGAAGAGCGCCGTTTCCTCGCCGCAGATGTAGGCGCCGGCTCCGCGCCGCACGTCGAGCTCGAACGTGTGGCCCGACCCGAGGATGTCCGGCCCGAGCAGGCCGGCCGCGCGGGCGGCGGCCGCGGCGCCGGCGATCCGGGCCTCGGCGTCCGGATACTCGCCGCGAACGTAGAGGAATCCGCGCTCGCTCCCCGTGGCGATACCGCAGATGGTCATCGCCTCGACGATGGCGAACGGATCGCCCGTCATGAGGACGCGGTCCTTGAAGGTGCCCGGCTCGGACTCGTCGGCGTTGCAGACGACGTAGTGCGGCAGGGCGGGCTCGCCCAGCACCGCCTCCCACTTGACGCCGGTGGGAAACGCCGCGCCGCCGCGTCCCATGAGCTTCGAGGCCTTCACCTCGGCGACGACGCCGCGCGGGCCGAGCTCGATCGCGCGCGCGAGCGCCCGATACCCGCCCGAGCCCCGGTAGGCCTCGAGACTGGTGGGATCCACGACGCCGACGCGCCGAAGGAGCCTGAGGCTGGGGTCGCCCGCCTGCGGCACGAGGCGACGCAGTTCGGCGAGCGATTCGGTCACGCCCGCCGACGCGCCAGGCGCCAGTGCCCGCACGATCTCGCCGGCGTCGGCGGCCGGCGCCACGACGTGCCGCGTGGCCGGCTGGCCCGCCCCGACGACGAGCACCGCCGGGGCGCGCTCGCACTGCCCCAGACAGGGACTGCGCATCCAGGTCGCGTCGCCGCCGCCGGCAGCCGTCCCCGCGGGCCCGAGCGCGGCCTCCAGTGACGCGCACAGCGCCTCGGCACCGCGGGCCCGGCACGCGATGTCGTCACACACGTGGGCCACGGTGCGCCGGCGGGGCGCGGTGGCGAACAAGTGATAGAAGGTCAGGACCCCCCAGGCGTCCGCCGGGGGCACGACGAGCCGCTGGCAGATGTAGTTGAGGGCGCCGCGGCTCACCCAGCCCACGCGGTCCTGCACCGCGTGGAAGGCCGGCAGCAGGAGGTGCCGTCGTTCCACCGACGCGCCGCGGCCGATTCGGGCCGAACGTCCGTCGCGCGCCTCGCGCGCGCCGCCTTCCCATCCCGACGCCGGCGGGCCGAGCAGGTGATCGACGGCGCTTCGTTCCTCGGCCGTGGCCTCCGGCCCGACGACGTGTATGTCCACTGGCTACCCTTCGACTGCTTCCAGGCGGACGGCGGCCGCCTTGAACTCCGCCGTGCCCGACTTCGGGTCGATGGCGTCGATCGTGAGATGGTTGGTGGCGACGTCCTCCGGAAAGTGGAACGTCATGAACGTGAGGCCGGGACGGAGCGCCCGATCGATGTGCACGGGGGCGACGACGCTCCCGCGCCTGGACCTGACGCGCACCGCCTGGCCTTCGCTGAACCCCAGCCGCGCGGCGTCCTCGGGCGAGACGTCGATGGTCTCGCCCCGCCTGGTGGGCGACGCGTAGCGGCCCGTCTGCACACCGGTGTTGTACTCCGCCAGGCGGCGCCCCGTCGTGAGTCGCATCGGGTACTCGTCGTCGAGGGCTTCGACCGGCAGGGCGTGCTCCACGACCGAGAACGGCGCGCGGGCGCCGCCCACCGGGCGCTCCCAGAGCCGTGCGTGCAGGAACGCCTCGCCCGGGTGGTCGTCGTCGTAGCAGGGCCAGTGCAGGCCGCCCTCGGCCTCCAGGCGCGCGTAGCTCATGCCCGTGTGCACGGGCGACAGCGTCCTGAGCTCGTTCCAGATCCCCTCGGGGTCCGTCGCCGGCCACGTCGCGCCCATGGCGCGCGCCAGGGACACGATGATGTCGAGATCGTCCCGGCTCTCGCCGAGCGGCGCCTTCGCGCGGCGCACGCGCTGGACGCGGCGCTCGCTCGACGTGACCGTGCCCTCCGACTCGAAGGAGCCCGCCGCCGCCGGAAAGACGACGTCGGCCAGTTCCGCCGTGGCCGTCCGCATCACGTCCTGCACGACGAGGCACTCCAGATTCGAGAGGAGCCGCTCCGCCCGGTGCTGATCGGCCTCCGACTGCGCCGGATTCTCGCCGATGACGTACAGGGCCGTGAGGTCACCACGGTCCATGGCCTCGAACATCCCGGACAGGTGCCATCCGCGTTTCGGGGGCACCGCGACACCCCAGGCGCGATCGAACCGCTCGCGGACCTCGTCGTTCTCGACGTGCTGGAACCCGGGAAGCCGGTCCGGCAGCGCGCCCATGTCGCCGCCGCCCTGGACGTTGTTCTGGCCGCGCAGCGGATTGATGCCCGATCCCCACCTCCCGACGTGCCCGGTCAGCAGCGCGAGGTTGATGAGCGACAGCACGTTGTCGACGGCGTTGTGGTGCTCGGTGATGCCGAGCGTCCAGCAGATCATGGCCCGCGGCGCCGTCGCGTAGCCGTGCGCCATCTCGCGGATGAGGCCGGCCGGCACGCCCGTCGCCTGCTCGCCCCGCTCGAGCGTCCACGGCATGACCGATGCCTTGTACGCCTCGAAGCCGGAGGTGGCGTTGGCGATGAACTCCCGGTGCGCCAGCCCGGACACGATGATCTCGCGCGCCATCGCATGCGCGAGGGCGATGTCGGTACCGACGTCGAGGCCGGCCCAGAGCTCGGCCCACTGCGCGGAGGTCGTGCGCCGGGGATCCACGGCGAACAGGCGCGCCCCCCGGTGGAGCCCCTTGAGCAGGTGATGGAAGAAGATCGGGTGCGTCTCGCGGGCGTTCGAGCCCCACAGGAGGACGCAGTCGGTCTCCTCGATCTCGCGATACGACGTCGTCCCGCCGCCCATTCCGAAGACCGCCGCCAGACCGGCGACGCTGGGGGCGTGTCAAGTACGGTTGCAGCTGTCGATGTTGTTCGACCCGATGACGGCGCGCGCGAACTTCTGCGCGGCGTAGTTCATCTCGTTCGTGCTCTTCGAACAGCTGAAGAGCCCGAACGCCTGCGGGCCGCGGCGGTCCACGACGGTCTTGAGCCCCGCGGCGGCGCGCTCGATCGCCTCGTCCCACGAGGCGCGTCGGAGCGGCCCTCCGCGCGTGTCGCGCACGAGGGGATGCGTCAGTCGATGCAGGCGTGCCATACGCGAAAGAGTAGCACGCAGGTTTACGCCCGTTCGCGCCGCCGGATCCGGTCTCGGCGCGCGCCGCCCGCCCGTGGCTCAGCCGGGGTCGATCGTCCAGCGGTCGATGGGCGTGGACAGGAGCAGGTAGCGGCGGCGGAGCGCCACCACCCGGCCGGCCAGGTCCCGGACCGGGAAGTCGCCGGCCCGGCAGCGGTCCCGCAGCACCCGGATCTCGTACCGGTACAGGCGGCTCACGGTCCTGCGCAGGAGGGCGGGCTCCGTGGTGGGCGCGGGCACGAGGCCGTGCGCGGCCAGGGCGTCGAGAATCTCGGGCCGATAGTCGGGCATCAGGGGCACGCGCTCCGCAGTCGTTCCCGCGCCGTCGCGGCCGCGCGCCCATTCCCGGCGGACGGCCCCGTGCCGGCGGCCCGCCTGAGCGCCGCGCACGCCTGCGCCTCACGGCCGAGACCGTCCATGGCCCTGGCGAACCCGAGCCACGCGACCGGCGTGTCGTTCGCCGCCACGGCCCGTTCGAATGCCGCGAGCGCCTGTTCGAAGTCGTCGACGGCGAGCCAGAGCAGTCCCTCGGCCGTGTCGATCGGCAGCGGCCAGCGCGGCGCATCGGCCCCCAGCGCCAGCCGCTGCGAGAGCGCGTGGGCGTGATCCAGCCAGAGCGCCATCTCGTCGCGCTCGTCCTGTGCCGCCGCCTCGGCGGCACGGATCACGGCGGTGGCGTACGCGGCGGGCGAGGTCGCGCTGCCGAGTGTCGCCAGCCGGGCGGCGGCATCGGCCGCGGGCGCCAGATTCTCCGGGCGGCCGCCGGTCGGCTCGGCCCGTCTCGCGGCCAGCCATCCCTGCCAGCTCCACGCGGCGAGGACGACGGCCGGGCAGGCCGCGGCATCCGCGTACCCGGCGCGCAGCACGCGGTCGGCCTCCGCGTCGTCGCCGACCGCCACGAGCGCGGCGGCGCGGTCGTCGAGCGCCAGCGCCTCCGGCGCGCACGGGGCGCCCTGCGCCAGGACGGCGAACGCGATCACCCAGCCGGCCACGTCCGTGGACATTCGAATACAAGCAATTATGGCGCGATCCCACTGCCGGGCCAGGGGCGGCGAGGTATCATGAGCGCGTTTTGGAAGGAGTGCCCCAGATGACGATTGCTCGTTCCTCCGCGTCGCGCCGGCGCGGGTTCGCCGCGATGGTATCGACCGTGGCCGTCGCGTCGATCGCGATCGCGGCCGCACAACAACAGCCGGCCGGGGGTGGACAGCGGCCCGCGCCGGGCGGTCAGGCACCCGCCGCCGCCCCGGGCACGCTCCCGCCGCCGACGCGCGCGATCGTGCCCGTCGCGGCCAGCTCGGTCGCAGCCCGGCCCGATCAGTGGATGGGCGAGTACGTGGCCATGACGGGCATCGTCGACCAGCAGCTCGGCACGCTGGCCTTCACGGTGGATCAGGACAAGACGAAGAGCGCGCCGGACGTGCTCGTGCTCGCGCAACGCCTCAGCGACCCGGTCACGCCCAACACCTACGTCACCGTGATCGGCCTGCTCATGAAGTACGACGCCGCGGCGGTCGCCGCCAAGTCCAAGGCCCACGCGCAGGACCTCGGCGCCAATGCCGCGAAGTACGCGGGCAAGCCGGTCGTGCTCGCCACGTCGGTCGTCAACGACAAGATGCTGGACCTGGCGCGCTTCATCCCGCCGCCGATGACGCCCGACGAGGAGGCGCTGCAGAAGGCGATGCGCGGCCTCCCCGGCGCCTCGGGCGAGCTGCGCAAGGGGGCGGACGGCTCCAACCTCGAGCTGGCGACGAAGAACATCGCGTCGCTGACCGCGGCCTTCACGGAGGCCGAGACCTTCATGAAGAAGCGCGGCAAGATGGACGGCGCGAAGTGGGCGGCCGACGCCCGCGCCAGCGTCCTGGCCGTGGAGAAGGCCGCGAAGAGCGGGTCGTGGGATGCGGCCAAGACCGCGGCGGCGTCCGTCGGGTCGTCGTGCGGCACCTGCCACACGCCGTACCGCGAGCGCCTCGAAGACGGGTCCTTCCGCTTCAAGAGCGGCAGCTAGCCGCACACCGCCGCCTGGCGCGGGACCGGACGGTCACGCGCCCAGGCGCTCCAGCATTCGATAGAACGAGCGGCGGCTCACACCGAGCTGCAGGGCCGCCGCCGACTTGTTCCCACCCGTCGACGAGAGCGCCGCGGACACGCGGTGCAGATCCGCCAGATCCCGTTCCGGTAGCCGGCCTTGACGCGCCGGCGCGGCCACCGCGTCAAGGCCGCACGCCTCCCTGATCGTCTGCACCCCGATCACGCCGTCGTCGGCGAGCGCGGCCGCCCGCGTCACCACGTTGCGGAGCTCGCGCGCATTGCCCGGCCACGTGCGCGCGACCAGCACGTCGGTGGCCGCCGCGGTCAGCGTCCGCGGCGCGAGGCCGCTGCGCCGGCTCGCCTCGCGCAGGAACACCGCGGCCAGGTCGGGGATGTCGTCCACGCGCGCGGCGAGCGGTGGCATGTGGTACCGCGCGGTCGCGAGCCGGTAGTACAGCCGCGGATCGACCCGGCCAGAGTGCACCGCCTCCTGCGGGTCGACGCGGCTCACCGCGATCACGTGCAGCCCCTGCCCGGGGTCGCGGGCTTCGGCGTTCGCCAGTGCCCGGGCGAGGATCGCCTGCGCGTCGGGTGACAGCGCGGTCAGGTCGGAGACCGCGCACGACACGGGCGTCCGGGAGCCGGCGGCCGTCTGCCGGAGGCGGCGCAGGGCGTGCGCGTCGGCGGCGGGGTCGAGGACGACGACGGGCTCGCCGCGGCACGGACCAAGCCGGAGCGCGACGTCCGCGAGCAGCGTCTTGCCCGTGCCGGTGTCCCCCGTGACGAGGGTGGCCCGGGCCGCGGGCGCGAGGTGGTCGACGATGCGCCAGAGGGCCGCCATGGCCGGCGACCGGGCCACGAGCCCCTGCCAGGCCGCGCTCTCGTCACGGGCACGACCGAACGACTGCTGACCATCCAGGACCCGGCCCGCAACGACCGGCACGGAACTTCGCCTCATGACATCAGCCACCCCGGGACGCTTCCGCAATCCTCAATCGGCCACCCGCCGCGAGGCTTGAGTCCAGACGCTGGCCCCGGGCTTGAAGCCGGGCGGGGCCCGGCCGATTGAAGGCACGTGAGCGGCCGGACGGAGACGGGGCGCCCGCGGCGCGGGCCCCAGCGTGCGCCTGCGCGAACAATCGTGAGCCGGCCGTTTGCCGCCCTGGCCCTGCCGGCGGCACTGGCGACCCTCCTCACCACCGGCGCGCCCGACCTCGCCGCCCTCGCGGGCCGCGCATCGGACGAGGCGCTCGCACGCGCCAGCGCGGGGGCCATCCGCGGCGTCGTGCGTACGGTGGAGGTCCGCCGCGACCCGGCCGTGAACGCTCCCTATACCCACGTGACGCTCGAGGTGGAACGGGCCTGGGGCTTCGGCGCCTCCCCGCGCGCCGTCGAGCTGAAGCTGCTCGGCGGCACGCTGGACGGGGAAACGCTGGCGATCGGCGGCCAGGCCCGCTTCGCGGCCGGAGAGACGGTGTTCGTCCTGGTGGACGTCCGTCCCCGCGATCATTCCCTCTCGGTCACGGGCCTGGACCGCGGCAAGTGGACGCTCGCCGATGCCTCCGGGCTCCGCGTGGTCCGCCGGGACGCGGGCGAGGCACCGGGGACCGCGCCAGCCGCCACCGCCGCCGACCTGGACGCGCTCGGCGCCCTCGCCGGCACCGTCGTGCGCCTGCCCATGCCGGGACCGGCCCAGGCCGGGGAGGCGCCAGGCGGCGCACCCGCGGCGCCTCCGCCGGCCGTGCAGGCACCCGTGCGGGGACGCTGGCACGAGGCCGACTGGGGCGTGCCGATCGCCGTGGACTCGGAGTCCGGCGGCCATCCGCTCTTTCCGGGCGGCGGTCTCGGACAACTCGTGCGGGCCGCGGCCGCGTGGAGCGGCCGGAGTCCGCTGCTGGTGCAGCCGGGCGTCCTGCGAGGGCCCCGCTGCTTCGCCAACGGCGAGCCGGACGACGGCCGCATCTCGGTGACCTACGGCGATCCGTGCGACGAGATCGCGGACACGAGTCCCGTGCTCGCCCTCGGGGGCGCCTATTACTCGACCACCGAGGTCCGCGTCGTGGGAGGCACCGCGTTCGGCAAGCACACCCGGGGCATGGTCGTCCTCGACAACACCGCGTCCAAGTTCGCCTGGCTCAGCACCGGCTGCTACGAACAGATCCTGACGCACGAGCTCGGCCACGCGATCGGCCTGCCGCACGTGGACACGCCGGACGCCGTCATGTCGGCGTGGCTGGATCCGGCGTGCGTGAACCGGACCGAGTCGCTGCCCCTGCAACCGGCGGATCTGAGCGCGCTGGCGGAGCCGTATCCGGCGGCTGCGACGACGCCGGGCCCGCCTGGCACTCCCGGCGGGCTCACGGCGGTCGTGTCGGGATCGCGCGTGGCGCTCGCCTGGATGCCATCGCTCGGTCCGGCCGCCTCCGCGTTCAGACTGATCGCGGGCAGCGCTCCTGGCGCGGCGGACATCGGCCAGGTCGCCGTCGGCACGCCGGGCCTCGTCGTCGACGGCGTGGGCCGCGGCGTGTACTACGTCAGGGTCGTGGCCGCGAATGCGCACGGTGAGAGCGCGCCCAGTCACGACGTCGTGGTCGTCGTGGGCGACGGCCTGCCCGGCGCCCCGATCGGCCTGCTCGCCGCCGCGGGCCCCGGCGGCGCGGTGCGGCTCGCGTGGCAGCCGCCGCCGGGCGGACCCGGCGTGTCGCGTTACGCCCTGCTCGTGGGCGTGTCACCCGATCGCCCGACGGCGCGCATCGCCGTGGCGCAGACCTCGATTGCCGCGCAGGGCGTCCCGCCCGGCACCTACTTCGTGCGCGCGGTCGCAGAGAACGGGGCCGGCGCGGGACCGGCCTCGCCCGAGATCATGGTCGTCGTGCCCTGAGCGTGTACGCGCGACGCGGCCCGCCGGACATCTGCCGGCCGGGCCGCCTCGAGACCTCGTTCGCGCGCGATGCGCCTACGGTACGGCGGTGACGCAGATCGCCGTGACCGTCAGCGTCCAGGTCGGCGTGCCTGTCTGCCCCTCGCCGACCATCGCCGACCAGGCGGTGGCGCTGGACGGGCCGTTCTCGGTCACGCGCGTCGTCGTGAGACCGCTCGTCGTGAACCCGCCGCCGACGACCGACTTGCCCGCGGGACACGTCGCGGTGACGGTCTTCGGTGTCGTGGTATTCGGACCGAGCGTGGCCACGACGAGCTGATAGCCGCTGACGCCGTTGGCACCGGCCGGACCAGCCGGTCCCATCGGTCCAGCAGCGCCCGCGGAGCCCTGCGGCCCCGCAGGCCCCTGGGGACCCGCCGCCCCATCCGCACCGGCCGGGCCCATCGGGCCAACGGGGCCCTGCGGACCTACCGCACCATCCGCACCGGCCGCGCCCACCGGGCCAACCGGGCCCTGCGGACCCACCGCACCATCCGCACCGGCCGGGCCCATCGGACCAGCCGGCCCTTGCGGACCGACCGCACCGTCCGCACCGGCCGGGCCCATCGGACCAGCCGGCCCTTGCGGACCGACCGCACCGTCCGCACCGGCCGCGCCCATCGGGCCAACGGGGCCCTGCGGACCCACCGCACCATCAGCACCAGCCGGGCCGACCGGACCAGCCGGGCCCTGCGGACCTATCGCGCCATCCGCACCGGCCGGGCCCATCGGACCAGCCGGGCCCATCGGGCCAACGGGGCCTTGCGGACCGACCGCACCATCCGCACCGGCCGGGCCCATCGGACCAGCCGGCCCTTGCGGACCTACCGCGCCATCCGCACCGGCCGGGCCGACTGGACCAGCCGGCCCTTGCAGACCGACCGCACCATCAGCACCAGCCGGACCCTGCGGTCCCTGCGGGCCTGCCGGCCCGACGGATCCCATCGGTCCCGCCGGACCAGCCGCGCCGGCCGGACCGGCCGGGCCCTGGGCGCCGGGCGTGCCCTGGGGACCCGCCGCGCCTGCCGGGCCCTGCGGTCCAGTGGGTCCCTGGGGGCCGGGCGGCCCCTGCGGACCGACGCCGATCGCGGCGGCGAGCCCGCTGAGATCCGCGTTCAAGAGCACCACGCCGGTCGCGAGTTGGAGCGGCGAGAACGCGGGCGACGGCGACGTCGCCGCCTGCAGGTAGTAGCGATCGAGTTCGCTGCCGGCAAACGGCGGCGTCACGCTGACGACCGCCTTGCCGCTCCCATCGAGATTGCCCAGCGCGAGCACGACGAAGTCGGCACCCACCGAGAAGCTCACGCCGCCGAACGCGAAGCCCGAGCCCTTCGAGCTGCCGAGAATGGCGAAGCTCGCGCCCGGCATGCCCGAGACGGTTACGAGCGTCGCCGCGCCTGGCTTGACGACGACCTTGCTCAGACTGACCGTGGGCGCCTGTGCGAACGCCGGCGGCGCGCTCGCGGCGAGCGCGCACACGAGTGCGCACACCGCCGCCCACATGAATCGACGCGCGCCCTGCGCACGCCTGCCCGATCTCACGCTGTTTGCCCGCTGCATTTGTTGCTCGCGCTCCTTGGGGGGTCCGATGTCGCCCCGGAATCGAGCACGAACGGTGCCATCCGCGCACCGGGCTGCAGTTGCAGCGAATTCGGGGAGTGTGCGCACACCGCACGGTGTGCGCACAAACTTCGGCGGGCGCCACCACTTTTGTGACTAGCACCCGCGTATGAAAAACGGGCGTGGTGCCTGAGCACCACGCCCACTCTGAGACGACGTCTCTGCGTGGCAGTGAGAGCGTGCGGTCGCAGCGTGACGCCGGACGTCCTAGCCGCCAGCCCCCTGCCGCCAGCCGCGGTTCACACTCTCAGATCCCTTCGGCGTTCAGTAACGGTAGTGCGCCGACTTGTACGGGCCGTCCACGGGCACGCCGATGTAGTCGGCCTGCTCCTGCGAAAGGCGCGTGAGCTTCACGCCCAGCTTGTCGAGGTGCAGCTTGGCCACCATCTCGTCGAGCTTCTTCGGCAGGATGTAGACGCGACGCGCGTCGTAGTTCGTGCCCGACAGCGTCGGCCGGCTCGTGGCGCTGAAGTGCAGGTCGAGCTGCGCGACCACCTGGTTGGTGAACGACGAGCTCATCACGAAGCTCGGATGACCGGTGGCGCAGCCGAGATTCAGCAGCCGCCCCTCGGCGAGCACGAGGACGCTGTGCGCGGCGCGTGCGCCGTCGGCCGGGAACACCCACTCGTCGTACTGCGGCTTGATCTGCACCCGCTCGGCGCCCGACCTCGCGAGGCCGGCCATGTCGATCTCGTTGTCGAAGTGGCCGATGTTCCCGATGATCGCCTTGTCCTTCATGCGCTTCATCAGGTCGACGGTCAGGATGTTCTTGTTGCCCGTCGCGGTGATGAAGATGTCCGCCGTCTCGACGACGTCGTCGATCGTCGTCACCTGGTAGCCTTCCATCGCCGCCTGCAGCGCGCAGATCGGATCGATCTCGGTCACGATCACGCGGCAGCCCTGGCCCTTCAGCGCCTGGGCGCAGCCCTTGCCCACGTCCCCGTAGCCGAACACGACGGCCACCTTCGCCGAGAGCATCACGTCGCTGGCGCGATTGAGCCCGTCGATGAGCGAGTGGCGGCAGCCGTAGAGGTTGTCGAACTTGCTCTTGGTCGCCGAGTCGTTGACGTTGATCGCCGGGAAGAGCAGCGTGTTCGCCGCCGTCATCTCGTAGAGGCGGTGCACACCGGTGGTGGTCTCCTCGCTCACGCCCTTGATGCCGTCGGCGATGGCCGTCCAGGCGCCAGGGTGCGCCGCCAGCTCACGACGCAGCGTGTCCAGGATGACGCCCCATTCCTCGGGCTCGCTGTCGGCGTTGAAGGCCGGCACGGCGCCGGTCTTCTCGAACTCCTTCGCCTTGTGAACGAACAGCGTCGCATCGCCGCCGTCGTCGACGATCAGCGAAGGACCCGAGCCATCGGGCCACCGCAGCGCCTCGACCGTGCACCACCAGTACTCGGCGAGCGTCTCGCCCTTCCACGCGAACACCGGCGTGCCCTTCGGGCTCGCCACGGTGCCGCCCGTCTCCGGCCGGCCCACCACGACGGCCGCCGCCGCGTGATCCTGCGTCGAGAAGATGTTGCAGCTCACCCAGCGCACGTCGGCGCCCAGTTCGGTCAGCGTCTCGATGAGCACGGCGGTCTGCACGGTCATGTGCAGCGAGCCCATGATCTTCGCGCCCGCCAGCGGCTTGGCCGCGCCGTACTGCTGGCGCAGCGCCATCAGGCCCGGCATCTCGTGCTCGGCCAGGCGGATCTCCTGGCGGCCGAAGTCGGCCAGGGAGAGATCCTTCACCTTGAACGGCTCGCGGCCCGCCGCTGTGGCGGCCTCGAATGCGTGAACGGACGTTGCGGTTGCCATGTGTCTCCTCGCTCCCTCTCGAAGTCGTGCCTACGTTCCACCCTTGACGGCGACGGCGCGGAAGAGCGCGGGCCCCTTCGCCGCCGCATCGGTCGGCAGCTCGTCGACGCGCACGGCCGTGAAGCCGGCGGCCTCCAGCCACCGCGTGATCTGCGGCCCGGAGAACCCGAGCCACACGTGCCCCATCTGCTGCTGATACTCGGCCCGGTCGTGCGGCAGCATGTCCACCACCACCAGGCGGCCGCCCGGCACGAGCACACGCGCCGCTTCGGCGATCGCGCGCGCCGGATCGGGGACGTGGTGCAGGACCAGGGTCAGCACCGCCACGTCGATCGCGCCGGCGTCGACTGGCAGCGCGGCCAGGTCGCCGCGCCGGAGGTCCACGTTGGCCACGCCGGCGAGGCGCGCGTCGGCGGCCGCGAGCATCTCGGGCGACGCATCCACCGCGACCACCTGCGCGACATACGGCGCCACGAGGGCCGCGAACTGGCCGGTGCCGCAGCCCAGGTCCCCGATGCGAAGGCGCGGATCCAGCAGCGCGAGCACGGCTTCCTGCTGGAACTGCTGACCGAAGAGCTCGGTGCGGAGGCGATCCCACTGGCCCGACGCCGACGAGAAGAACGCCACTGACGTCGACCGGCGCTCGGCCAGCACGGCCTCGGCGCGCCGTCCGTCCTGCTCGGCGGCCGCGGTCTCGAGGGCCTGCTCGCGGATGAGCGGCCACAGCCGTGCGGCCGGCTGCCCCAGGGCGGCGACGATGCCGTAGTAGCGCGAGGTGCCGTCGCGTCGCGACGAGACCCAGCCGTCGTCGGCCAGCGTCTTGAGGTGGCGGCTGACGGTGGACTGCGGCAATTGGAGCACGGTGCAGAGTTCGGAGACCGTCAGTTCGTGTCGCTCCAGGAGAAGGAGCAGCCGGCAACGAATGGGATCGGCCAGCGCCGTCATGTGCTCCAGCAGGCGCGGCATGCTGGCACGGTCGGCGACGGCGAAGACTCGTTGATTCATCCGTAAATCCGGATATGAGGATACATGCGCGCCAGGCGGGCGTCAAGGCCTCATGACAACCAAACGCTGGTGGCGACCGTCTATGTTCCACACGCGTATAGTCGTCACGAACTCAATGAGCATCGACCGCCAGCGTCCCGACCGGTTCCTCCCGCTTCCCCCGGCATGGCTCGACATCCTTCTCGCGCTCTGCGCCGGCGACCTCCATGGCTACGCGGTGCTCCAGGAGGTGGCGCGCCAATCCGACGCGCCCCTCCACCCGGGCACGCTCTACCGGGCCCTCGCCCGTCTCCTCGAGTCCGCGCTCATCGAAGAGCTCGACGAGCGGCCCGCGAGCGGCGACGACGAGCGCCGGCGCTACTACCGCGTCACGCCGCTGGGGCGCGCGGTGGCGCGGGCCGAGGTCGTGCGCCTGTCGCGCGTCGTCGAGCGGGCGCACGCCGTGAACCTGATGGCGTGACCGCATGACGATGCGCCCGCCCCGTCTCATCGCCCTCGCGCTCCTGAGCTACCCGCGCGCGTTCCGCGAGCACTTCGGCTGCGACCTCGCCCGAAGCCTGGACGATGCCTGGCAGGCGTCCGCGTCGAGGCCGGCGGCTCGCAGTCGACTTCTGGCGGACACCGTCGCGTCTGGCCTGGCCGAGCGTGGCGTCGCGCTGCGCCGCTGGCCGCTCTGGCCCAATCGTCAACCGCACCTGTACGAACCACGAGGGAGACGCGCCGTGCTCTGGGAACACCTCCGCTCCGATATCGGCCACGCACTGGCACTGGCGCGGCGCCGTCCACTGGTCACGGCGCTGGCTGTGCTGGCCCTCGCGCTCGGCATCGGCGCCAACTCCGCCATCTTCACGGTCGTCAACGGCGTGCTCCTGCAGCCGCTGCCCTACGGCGCACCCGACGACCTGGTCATGGTCTGGAGCAGCAATCCGCGCGAGCAGAAGCCACTCAACGTCGTCTCGCCGGCCAACTTCCTCGACTACCGCGAGGGCGTGAAAGACCTCGCCGACCTCGAGGCCTTCATGTCGTTCGTCTCGAGCAGCCAGCTGAACACCAGCGAGGGACTCGAGCAGGTGCTCGTCGTCAACACCGGGCTGCGCCTGTTCGACATCCTGCAGCGCCAGCCGCTGCTGGGCCGCGCCTTCGCCCCTGGCGACGTCGACGCCGTCATGCTGTCGTACGGGTACTGGCAGCGGCGGTTCGGCGGCGATCCGGCGGTCGTCGGCCGGGCGCTGACCATCGACGACCGGCCCCGCACCGTCGTCGGCGTGATGCCCGACGACTTCGTGTTCCCGTACAACACGATGCTCGGGCCCGACGGCTTCACCACGCGCACGGGCGTCGATGCGTGGGCCGCGTGGATTCCGGAGCGCGACCCGTTCGCCAATCGGGACGGCGGGATCGTGCGCAACGTGCACTACCTGGCGATCGTCGGACGCCGCCACGCCGGCGTCGACACGGAGCAGGTCGAGGCCAGACTGGCCACCGTCGCACGACAGCTGGAGCTGGCCTATCCCGACTCGAACCGCGGTTGGGGTACCGCGGTCGTCCCGCTCCACGAGCAGGCCGTAGGGCCGGTGCGCACGGCCCTGCTGCTGCTCCTCGGCGGCGTGGGCGTCGTGCTGCTGATGGCGTGCGTCAACGTGGCCAGTCTGGCTCTGGCGCAGAGCGTCGCGCGCTCGCGTGAGCTGGCGGTCCGGGCCGCCCTCGGGGCCGGACGCGGGCGGCTCGTCCGGCAGTTCCTGACCGAGGCCGTGCTGCTGGCGATGGCCGGCGCCGCCATGGCACTGCTCGCCGTCAGGTGGGGCGTGCGCGGACTGGTGGCGTTGGCCCCGCAGACGATCCCGCGGCTGGCGGAGATCACGCCGGACGCCACGGTCCTCGGGGTCACGCTGGGCGTCGCGGTCCTCGCGGGTGTCGGAATCGGCCTGGTCCCGGCGTTCGCCGCCTCGCGACCCGACCTCCGCGACGCCTTGCAGGACGCAGGCCGCGGTGCCGCAGGCGCCGCACCGAAGGCGCGGCGCCTGCGCAGCGCGCTGGTGGTGGGTGAAGTCGCGCTCGCCGTACTGCTCAGCGCGGGCGCGGTCCTGCTGCTGCGCAGCTTCACGAGCCTCCTGTCGATCAACCCCGGCTTCAGCCCCGAGAGCCTGTTGACGATGCAGGTCACCCTGCCGGAGCGGCTGGCCACGGCCGATGCCAGGCTGGCCTACTACGACGAGCTGTTCGAGCGGCTGCGCGCCGTTCCCGGCGTCGTGGCCGCCGGCGGCACGACGCGGCTGCCGCTCGGCAGCACGTCGGTCTCGACGACCATCGACGTCGAGGGCCGGCCCCTTCCCGATGCCGAACTGCCGGAAGTCCAGTTCCGGCGCGCGGTGGACGACTTCTTCGGCGCGATGCAGATTCCGGTCCGCCGAGGCCGCGGCTTCACCCGGGAGGACGGACCGCAGGCGCTGCCCGTCACGATCATCAACGAGGCGATGGCCGCACGCCTCTTCCCAGGCGAGGATCCGATCGGACGACGGATCCGCACCGGCCCGAACCCCGCCAACAGCACCTGGCGGACCATCGTCGGCGTGATCGGCGACGTCCGCCACACCGGCCTGGAGCAGTCGCCCGCCCCGGAGATGTACATCTCCCATCGCCAGGGACCGCCGGTGGCGCCGTTCATCGTGCTCAGAACCAGCGGCGATCCGGCGGCGATCGTGGAGTCGGTGCGCCGCAGTCTGCGCGACTTCGATCGCGGCCTGGCACTGTTCGACATCCGCACGATGACCGACGTGCGTTCGGCGTCGGTGGCGCCGCGGCGCTTCATCCTGTTCCTGGTGTCGAGCTTCGGCCTGCTGGCGCTGATCCTGGCGGCGGTGGGCGTCTACGGCGTCATGGCGCTCATCGTCGGCGAGCGCACGCGGGAGGTCGGCGTGCGCCTGGCCCTCGGCGCCCGACCTGGCGTCGTGCTGCGCATGGTGCTCGGCCAGGCGGCCCGACTGGCACTCGCCGGCATCGGCGCCGGCCTCGCGGCCACCGCGGTGCTGACGCCCCTGCTCGAGACGCAGTTGTTCGGCATCCGCCCCTACGACCCGGTCACGTTCGCCGCGGTGCCGCTGCTGCTGCTGGCAGTCGCGACGGTGGCCGCCTACGCGCCGGCGCGTCGCGCCATGCACATCGACCCCACGCAGGCGATGCGCGAGCAGTGATGTCGCGCGGCGACGACGTCCCGCTCAGGGCAGCGCCGCCTCGAGCTCGCCCACGAGGCGATCGAGCCGCTCGACGAGCGCGCGGATCGCGGTCGGCGCCGACAGGTCGACGCCGGCACGCCGCAGCAGTGCCATCGGGTGGTCGCTGCCCCCGGCCTTCAGCAGATCCAGGTAGCGCGTCACGCCCGCCGCCTGCCGGGCGGGGTCGTCGCTGCCCACTTCCTGCATGAGCGCCGCCGTGGAGGCCATGCACGTCGCGTACTGGTACACGTAGTACGGCGCCTGGTAGAAGTGCGGAATCCGCGCCCAGGTCCAGGGCATCCGCTCGTCGGCCGCCAGGACGTCGCCCCAATAGGCGAGCGCGGTTCGCTCGTAGAGCGCGCTCAGGGCCTCGGCGGTCACGGGCTCGTCGCGTTCCACCATGCGGTGGGCCTCGAGCTCGAAGTCCGCGAAGATCACCTGGTTGTAGAAGGTCCCGATGATGCCGTCGATGGCGTGCTGCAGCAGGACCGTGCGCTCGGCCGGGGACTCGGCGCGCGCGAGCATGTACTCGAGCAGCAGCGACTCGTTCAGCGTGGACGGCACCTCGGCGACGAAGATCGTGTAGCCGGCGTACACGAACGGCTGGCTGGCGTGCGCCAGCAGCGTGTGCATGGAATGGCCCATCTCGTGGGCCAGCGTGAAGACGGCGTCGAGCGTGTCGTTGTAGTTGAGCAGCATGTACGGGTGCGCCCCGTACACGGGCGCCGAGTAGGCGCCACTCCGCTTGCCCTTGTTCTCGAAGACGTCGATCCACCGCTGGTCGAACGCCTCGCGGACCCGCGCCTGGTAGTCGGCGCCGAGGCGGGCCGTGGAGTCCACGATCCAGGACCGCACGTCGTCGTAGCGGTACTGCACGTCGTGCTCGACGAGCGGCACGTAGGTGTCGGCCAGCGAGTAGCGATCGAGCCCCAGCGCGCGCTTTCGGAGACGGTGGTAGCGGCGGAAGGGCTCGACGCCGGCCCGCCCTTCCGCGATGAGCGTCGTGACCACCTGGGTGGGAATGGCGTTGCCGAAGAGCGCCGCTTCCAGCGTGGATCCGTAGCCGCGCGCCCGCGCCTGGAACCAGTCGCGGTGCAGGATGCTGTTGTAGATGGCCGCGAACGTGTTCCGCCGCCCGCCGAAGACGTCGTAGTGCGCCTCGTACACCGCCCGGCGATCGGCGGCCACCCGGCTGGTGGCCAGGACGCGGCGATACTGGCTGTAGCTCACCTCGATCGTGCGGCCCGTGGAGAGCGTGATTTCCGGGAACGTCGCGTCGGCCGTCGCCAGCGCCTCGTAGACGTCCTTCGGCGCGCTCGACAGCCGGGCGCCGAGCGACAGGAGGCGCTCGCCCGCGAGGTCGAGCACGTGCGCCTGCTTGCGGAAGAGGTCGTCGACCGCGAACCGGTAGACCTCGAGCGCCGGGTCCGCGTCCATCCACGCGTGGATCCGGTCGAGCGGCACGGTGAGGAGCTCGGGGTTGAACCACGACGTGGCCTGTTCGAGCCGCGCGAACAGGAGCTGGACCCGCTGCCGCCGGGCCGCGGACGTGTTGTCGCGCTGATCCTGGTCGTGGGTCAGCGACGGGTAGTACCAGACGCGGTAGCTGAGCTGCCCGATCGCGTCGTGGGCCTCGAGGGCGCGCCGCAGTTCGGCGCCGCCGCGGCCGAGGGTTCCGGCCAGGGCCGTGAAGTCGGCGATCCGCCGCTCGAGGTCGGCCACGCCGGCGTCCCACGCCTCCCAGGTGGAGAAGATGGCGGAGAGATCCCAGGTGTAGGACGGATCGATCTCCGAACGTTCGGGTGTGACGAGCAGCGACGCGGACGCCATCGGATGATTCTAGCGGGGCCGGAACCGGCTCGGCCATGCCGCCCCGTCACTCGGCGTGCAACCGGGTGCCGGCGGCCGGTCGGCGGTCGCGGACCAGGCCCGGCAGCGCGGCGACCACGGCGCCGAACCCGCCGGCCCCGCGCGTCCAGCGGTGGAACGCCGTCAGGAACGCCTCCTGCCCGCGGGTGACCGTGCTCCGCTTCCAGGCGCCGGCCGTGGACTTCACCGCCTCTCCCATCGTCGGGTAGACGTGGATGGTGCCGAGAATCTCGTTCAGGCCCAATCGGTGCTTCATGGCGGTCACGAACTCTGGCAGCAGCTCGGCCGCCCTGGCGCCGACGATGGTCGCGCCCAGGATGCGGTCCGAGCCGGGCGCCGTCAGCACCTTGACGAAGCCGCGCGCCTCCCCGTCCGTGATGGCGCGATCGAGGTCCGCCAGGTCGTAGCGGGTGACCGAGTGCGGCACGCCGGCGGCCCGGGCGTCCTGTTCGTTGAGCCCCACCCGTGCCACTTCAGGATCGGTGAAGGTCGCCCACGGCACCACCGAGTAGTCCACGGCGAACGACCGGAACCGGCCGAAGAGTGCGTTGACGGCGGCGTACCACGCGGTGTGCGACGCCGTGTGCGTGAACTGGTACGGACCGGCGACATCGCCGCAGGCGAACACGTTGGGAAAGCGGGTGGCCATGAAAGCATCCACGCCGAGGGTCCGCGCGGGCGTCACCTCGAGGCCCAGCGCCTCCAGGCCATAGCCCGTGGTGTTGGCGACGCGTCCCACGGCGACGATCACCTCGTCGAACGCGAGGGCGCGCTCGACGCCGGCCTGCTCCACCACCAGCCGCTTCCCGCCTCCGGGCGCCAGCTCGACGCGGACCGCCCGCTGTCCCACCCGCACGTCCACGCCGTCGGCGGCGAGCGCCGCCGCGAGCGCCGCCGCGCACTCGGGATCCTCGCGGGGCAGGAGCCGCGGCCCCATCTCCACCAGCGACACTGCCGAGCCGAGCCTGGCGAAGGCCTGCGCCAGCTCGCACCCGATCGGCCCGCCCCCGAGCACGACCAGCCGCCGCGGACGCTCCTGGAGGCCCCAGACCGTGTCGGACGTGAGCGCGCCCGCCTCGGCCAGCCCCGGGATGGGCGGCAGCACGGGTCGCGCGCCGGCGGCGACGACGATCGTCCGCGACGTGAGCGTGCGCCGATGGCCGTCGGCGCCGGCCACCTCGACGGTCCAGGGCGAGGTGAGGCGCGCGGCGCCGCGGACGCACGTGACGCCCAGCGCCGTGTAGCGCTCGACCGAGTCGTGCGGAGACACCTCCGCGATGACGGCCCGGACCCGCGCCATCACGGCGCCGAAGTCGATGTCGGGTGGCGTCGTGCCCACCCCGAACGCCGGGGCGCGGCGGACGTCCGCCGCGAGGGCCGCGGCGCGCAGGAGCGCCTTGGACGGCACGCAGCCCGTGTTCAGGCAGTCACCGCCCATACGGTCGCGTTCCACGAGCGTCACCGTGGCCTTGACGGCGGCCGCGATGTAGGCGGCGACGAGCCCGGCCGAGCCGGCTCCGATCACGACGACGTTGTTGTCGAAGGCGGCGGGACGCAGGTGGGCGTAGGGCCGGTAGACCGCGCGGGCCCGCGCGGCCGCCACGAGGCGCCGCGCCGCGAGGGGCAGCAGGCCGATGGCCGCGAACGACAGGAGGAGGGACGGCGAGACCACATCGCCCAGCGCGCCGAGGCGCGCCAGCTCCGTTCCGGCGTTCACGTAGACCACCGTGGCGGGCAGCATCCCGACCTGGCTCACGGCGTAGAACGCGGGCGCCCCCAGCGGCGTGAGGCCCATCAGCAGGTTCACGACGAAGAACGGCACCACCGGCACCAGACGGAGCGTGAAGAGATAGGCGGCGCCTTCGCGTTCGACACCGCGGTTGATGGCCGCGAGCCGGCTCGCGAAGCGGCGCTGAACGGCGTCCCGGAACAGGAAGCGCGCGACGAGGAACGCCAGCGTGGCCCCGATGGTGGACGCGAACGAGACGAGGAGGACGCCGCGCGCCAGCCCGAAGATCGCGCCGCCCGCCACCGTCAGCACCGCGGCCCCCGGGAGCGACGCGGCCGCCATCAGCACGTACACCCCGAAGAACGTCCCGGCGGCCCGCCACGGATGCGCGTCGCGATAGGCGTGGATGGCGCCCTGCCGCGCCTTGAGCGCCTCGAGGCTGGCGACGCGATCGAGGTCCAGCGCGAAGAACGCCCCGACGACCGCCAGCACCGCCAGGACCACCAGGACGCGACCGGCTGTTCGTGACATGGAGCGTTCGATGACCCGCCGGACGGGGACGTGTCGGTCAGGGCTCCGCGGACAGCACGGGAGCCAGGGCCTCGAGCGACGGCGCGATGCGCGTGGCGCGCACCTCGAGCGCCAGCCGGGCCGCCAGCGTGGGTGGCACGGCCACCGGGACGCCGAGCGTGGGCTCGACCACCTCAGGGAACTTGGCCGGGTGCGCCGTGGCGAGGAGCACCACGGGCCCCTCCGCGGGCCGCGCCCGAGAGGCGCCCACGTAGGCCACGGCCGTGTGCGGATCGGCGACGTAGCCAAGGCGCGTGTGCAGCTCCCGCATCGCGGCGCGCACCTCGTCGTCGCGCACGGCGAGTCCGTCGATGTCGCGGCGCATCGCCTCGAGATCCCCGTCGTACAACCACACCAGCCGCTCGAGATTGCTCGGGTGCCCGACGTCCATCGCGCTCGCCAGTGTCGGCACGGCCCGGCGCGGCTCGAACTGGCCGGTGGCGAGGTACCGCGGGAAGGGATCGTTCACCGTCGTGGCCGAGATGAAGCGCGCGATGGGCACTCCACGGCGCCGGGCCATCACGCCCGCGGTGAGATTGCCGAGGTTCCCGCTCGGCACGACCACGACGGGCGGCGTGGCCCCGTCCGGCAGCTGCGCCACGGCCGACGCGTAGTACGCCATCTGAGGCAGCAGGCGGCCGATGTTGATCGAGTTGGCCGACGTGAGCCGGACACGCGCGGCGAGCGCGGCGTCGGCGAAGGCCTCCTTCACGAGGCGCTGGCAGTCGTCGAAGGTGCCCTCGACCGCCACTGCCGAGACGTTCCCGCCGAGCGTGGCGAACTGCGCCTCCTGCGTCGGGCTGACACGGCCGCGGGGATACAGGACGACCACGCGCGTGCCGGCGACGCCGAAGAACGCGTCGGCCACCGCGCCACCGGTGTCGCCCGACGTCGCGACGAGCACGGTCAGGGGACCGCCGGTGCCGGTCGCGACGGCCGCCAGCATCCGGGCCATGGTCCGTGCGCCGAAGTCCTTGAACGCGAGCGTCGGTCCGTGGAAGAGCTCCAGCACGTAGAGGCCGTCGTCGAGACGCCGGAGCGGCGCCGGGAAGTCGAGCGCGGCGGCCAGCAGGCGCCGGAGCGCGGCGGGATCGAACGTGTCGTCGGCGAGCGGTGCGATGAGCGCGGCGGCCAGCTCGGCGATCGAGCGGCCCGCGACGGCCGCACGCTCGGCGGCGCGCATGGCCGGGATGGACGTCGGGACGTACAAGCCGCCGTCCGGCGCGAGTCCCTGGACGATTGCCTCGGCCAGCGTCACTGCCGGTCCGCCGGCCGCCCGGGTGCTCCGGCAGGCCATCAGCGCGCCCCCGTCAGATCCACGATGCGGGCCCCGGCGGTGCCGACCGGCGAGACCCACAGGTCGGCCGCGACGCTCGACGCACGACTGAACGCCTCGGCCATCGCGGCGCCGGCGCGGTGCGCCAGGTCGAGCGACGCCGTCAGCGCGAAGATCGACGGACCGGATCCGGACAGGCTGCAGCCGAGCGCTCCGGCGTCGAGCGCGGCGGCCTTGACTGCGGGGAATCCCGGGACCAGCCCGGCCCGACGGGGTTCGGCCACGTGATCGACGAGCGACCTGGACAACAGCGCGAGATCGCCGGCGTGCAGCGCCGACACGAGCGCGCCCAGGTTGGCCCACTGCCGAACCGCCGTCGCCAGGAGCACCGTGTCACCCAGGAGCGCCCGGGCGGCGCCGGTCTCGACCTCCTGGTGCGGGTGCAGCACGGCGCAGGACAGGCCGGACGGCACGGGCAGGCGGACCACGTCGAGCGGGTCCAGGCTCCGCGCCAGCACGAAGCCTCCGTAGAGCGCGGGCGCCACGTTGTCGGGATGGACGGCGCCGCAGCCGGCCCGTTCCCCCTCCATCGCCGCCCGGCAGACCATCTCGAGCGAGGCCGGACGTCCGAGGAGCTCGTTCACGGCGACGGCGGCGGCGACGGCGCTCGCGCCGCTGCTTCCGACGCCGCTCGCGAGCGGCAGGCCCTTGTGGACGTCGAGCGTGATGCCCTGCGACGTACCCAGCGCCGCCAGCAGGGCCCGGGCCGCTGCGCCCGCCGTGTTCTTCGCCGGGTCGGTCGCGAGCCGGCCGCCGTCGCCGTGGACGGAGGCAATCGACACGCCAGGACCGGCGGCCAACCGGGCCACGACGATGTCGCCCGGTTCGTCGAGGGCGAAGCCCAGCACGTCGAAGCCGGCCGCGACGTTCGAGACCGTGGCCGGCGCGAAGGCGGCAATCACGAGGCCGCCGCCTCGTCGCGGACGGGGATCGGCCGTCCGTCGGCGCCGATGGCCACCAGCACCACCTCGGCGTCGGTCACCTTCTCGCACTCGCCGGCCCCCGCGCTCCACCGCTCGACCTCGACCGACACGGCCACGGTCACCGACGTCCGGCCGACGCGCAGGGTCTCGGTGTAGAAGTTGACGATGTCGCCGACGAAGACGGGCGAGTGGAACTCGACGCCACGCATCGCCTTGGTGACGTAGCGGTGCGGCGCCACCTTGCGGGCCTCGACGGCGGAGGCGAGGTCCACGTGCGACAGGATCACGCCGCCGAAGATCGTCCCGAGGTTGTTGGTGTCCTTCGGCAGGAGGAGCACCTTGATGGCGGGCACGCGTTCGGACATCGGACGATGGTAGTAAAAACTTTGTCTCCGGGGCGAATCGCCCATTGACGCCCGGCCAATTCGTTTTATTCTGGAAGGCCGATGAACACGGCCACGAACGAACGTCTGCGTGCGTCGAGCGGCACGTCCCCGAACGGCCACTGGTCCCCGGCCGACGCGAGCGAATTCTACGACGTCGTGCGCTGGGGCCAGGGCTACTTCTCGGTGAGCGACGGCGGGCACCTCCACGTGCACCCCACCCGCGACGCCGCCCGGTCCATCGACCTCAAGAAACTCGTGGACCGGCTGGAGATGCGCGGCCTGAGCGCGCCCATCCTCATCCGGTTCCCGGGCATCCTGCAGCACCGGCTGGGCGAGATCCACCGGGCCTTCGAACAGGCCATCTCCCAGAACGCCTACCGCGGCCGCTACATCTGCGTCTACCCCATCAAGGTGAACCAGCAGCGGCAGGTCGTGCAGGAAGTGATGGAGTTCGGGCGGCAGTACGGCTTCGGCCTGGAAGCCGGGTCCAAGCCCGAGCTGCTGGCCGTCGCCGCCATGGCCACGAACGACACGCCCGTGGTCTGCAACGGCTTCAAGGACGCCGAGTTCATCGAGATGGCCATGCTGGCCCAGAAGATCGGGCGCAACATCATCCCGGTCGTCGAGAAGTACACGGAGCTCGAGCTCATCCTGAAGTACGCGGCCAAGGTGGGCGTCCGGCCGCGGATCGGCATGCGCGTCAAGCTGGCGGCGCGCGGGATGGGCCGCTGGCAGTCGTCCGGCGGCTACCGCTCCAAGTTCGGCCTCACCGTCACCGAGATCCTCCGCGGGCTGGAGCTGCTCCGGGCGCACGGCATGGAAGACTGCTTCAAGCTGCTGCACTTCCACCTCGGCAGCCAGATCACGCACATCCGCATCGTCAAGAACGCGCTGAACGAAGCGGCCCGCGTCTACTGCGACCTGGCCAAGGCCGGGGCCGGCGTGGAATACATCGACGTGGGCGGCGGGCTCGGCGTGGACTACGACGGCTCGCAGACGAACTTCGAGTCGAGCATGAACTACACGCTGGAGGAGTACGCGAACGACGTCGTGTACCACATCCAGCAGGTGTGCGACGAGGAGAAGGTGCCGCACCCGACGATCGTGTCGGAAAGCGGCCGCGCGATCGCGGCCTACCACTCCGTGCTGGTCTTCAACGTCCTCGGCACGGCCGGGTTCGGCGAAGAGCAGGTGCCCTCGGCGCCCCAGGACGACTTCGAGCAGCCGCTCATCGACCTCATCGAGACGCACCGCACGGTCAACGCGCGCAACGCGCTCGAGAGCTACCACGACGCGCAGCAGGCGCTCGACATGGCCATGAACCTGTTCGCCGGCGGCTACCTGCCGCTCGAACAACGCGCGCATGCCGAGAATCTCTACTTCGCGATCGCGGAGAAGATCCGCTGCCTGCTGCCACAGATGCCCGACGTCCCCGAGGAGCTCCAGAACCTCGAGGAGATGCTGTCGGACACCTACTTCTGCAACTTCTCGCTGTTCCAGTCGATTCCCGACAGCTGGGCCATCAAGCAGCTCTTTCCCGTGCTGCCAATCCACCGGCTGCTCGAGAAGCCGGTCAACCACGCCGTCATCGGCGACATCACCTGCGACTCCGACGGCAAGCTGGATCAGTTCATCGACCGCCGGGACGTCAAGAAGACGCTTCGGCTCCACCGCTACAACGGCGAGCCCTACTACCTGGGCATCTTCCTCGTGGGCGCCTACCAGGAGATCCTCGGGGATCTCCACAATCTGCTCGGCGACACCCATGCCGTGCACGTGCGCCTGAACAACAACGGCGACGACGGCGAGCCGGCGCGCGTGGACCACGTCATCAAGGGCGACACGGTCAACGAGGTGCTCCGCTACGTGCAGTTCGATCCGGAGGAGCTCCTCGGGAAGCTGCGCCGCGACGTCGAAGGCGCCGTCCTCGAGGGCCGGCTCCACGATCAGGAGGCCGGGCGGCTCCTGCGCTTCTACGAGGAAGGGCTACAGGGGTACACCTACCTCGAGGATCCCAGCGCCGAGTAGCCGTCGGGCTGGCGGACGTGGGCCGCGCGCGGCCGGCGCCCGGCGTCAGGCCTCGCCCGGCAGCGGGCCGACCGGCCCGTGACCGCCGTAGACCGTGATCGCTCCGCGATCCTTCAGCGCCCGCCAGCTGTCCACGACCGCCGCCCGCTCGTCGTCGCTCGCGGCCAGCGAGGGGCGGGGCAGATCGCCCGTGAAGACGGCGCCCGTGTCGAGGAGGAGGCTCACCGAGTCCGCGGAGTGCCCGGGCGTGTGCACGAGCTCGCCCGGGATGCCCAGTCCGCGCAGGAACTCGCGACTCTCGCCGATGGCCACCACGACGTTCCCGGCCGGCGTGATCGGCGTGTAGCGGTCGGCAGGCTTCGTCCAGCGGGCCATCGCGTCGACGAACGGCGCCTGCTCGGGCGTCAGGACGAGGCGCATGCCGCGGGCCTTGAGATCCTCGGCCGCGCCGGCGTGATCGATGTGGTAGTGCGTGGCGAAGCCATGGCCGACCTCGCGCATCGGGATACCGGCGCGCGCGAGGTTCGCCAGCAGCGCGGCGGCCGTGCCAGGCCAGCCGAGATCCACCAGCAGCCGCGAGGTGCCGGCCGACACGACCCAGAAGTTCGTCGACCGGTACCCGACGTTCACGATCGTCGGCGCCGGCAGTGACCGCGTGGCCCGGCTCATGCGACGGGATCCTCCCACAACGTGGCGTGGGCAGGCGTGTGCGACACCGTGGGCCGGCGGGCCCCTCGACGACAGGGCCGCCCCGGAGGACGGCCCGTGGAGACGCCCCCGGACGCGGCTCGTCTAGGTGCGCGCGACCGGACGCCGCCGGGCGTCCAGCGCCCGGCGCACGGCCTTGTCGAAGCGCTCCTGCAGCGGCCGCCTGACGTCGGGCGGCACCGGCCCGAGGCGCAGCCAGGCCGCCTGCGCCGATCGCAGTTCCTGGTCGGTCGCCCGCTGCCGCGCTTCCTCGGCCTGGCGGGCGGCGCCCGCGCCCATCGTGTTCGCCGCGAGCGCTTCCCGCCACTGCTTGGCCAGCATCTCGGCCGGCGACATCGGGGCTGCGGGCGCGGCGCCGGCGCCGTCGGAGGGCACGAGCCCCTCGACCTTGGCGCACAGCTTCTCCATGCGCCGGGCCGTCGACTCCGGATCGAGATCGCCGCCACTGAACGCCTCGGGCCAGCGCGTCACCAGGGTGAGGAGCGCGTTGTTCACGCGCTCGGCGAGTGGGGTGAGCACGTGGCGCGGCAGTTCCGGGCCCTGCAGCCAGCGGGCGCGCGCGGCCTGCACCTTGTTGAAGAGATCGTCGGGCATCGGCGCGCCGTCGTCCGGCACCAGCGCCTCGATCTCGGCCACGGCCGTGTCCCGGTCCACGAACTTCGTCTGGATGGCCTCCTGGTCGCGGTGCTTGAAGCGCTCGAAGAAGGCGTCGCACGCCGCGCGGAAGCGCTCCCAGACCTGGTCCGACTTCGACTTCTTCACCGGACCGATGGTCTTCCACTGCACCTGGAGCGCCTTGAGGCGCGCCGCGGCCTGATCCCAGTTGGTGGACTGCGCCAGCTGTTCGGCCTCGGCGATGAGCGCCTCCTTCTTCGCGAGGTTCTCGCCCCAGTCGTGCTTGCGCTGCTTCATGTCCGACTGGCGGCGCGTGAAGAACTCGTCGCACGCCTTCCGGAACCGCTCCCAGACGGCCTTCTCGCGCCCGCGGGTCACCGGGCCGATCGCCTTCCACTCGGCCTGCAGCTGCTTCATCGCCTCGGCCGTGCGGACCCAGTCGGTCGAATCTTTCAGCGCCTCGGCGCGCTCGCAGAGCGCCTCCTTCTTCTTCAGCGCTTCCTGCCGCTCCGCCGCCTGCTGGGAGAAGTAGTCCTTGCACTTCTCGTAGACGGCCGACTGGGCCGCCTTGAACCGCGTCCACAGCGTCTCGCCCTGCGAGCGAGGCGCCGCCGCGACGGGCTTCCACTTCTCCTGCAGCCGGCGCATCTCCTCGGCGGCCTTGGCCGGGTCCTCGTCGGCGACCGTCAGGAGGGCTTCCATCTTGGTGCAGAGCTCCTCCTGCACCTGGACGTTGGCCCAGCGCTTCCACTCCTCGGCGTTGCGCAGCTCGTCGAGCCGCGGCTGGACCGCCGCCCGCACCGCCTGCAGCCGCACGGTGAGGTCCTCGCGATCCTGCGGCGTCGGCAGCGGGCCCATCGTGCCGACCGCCAGCTTGGCGTCCTTGATGATCTGGTCGGCATCCTTCAGCGTGAGCGACTCGGCCGCGGCGCGGGCTTCGAGCTGGGCGACGACGCCCTTCAGGCGGTCGAGGTTGTCCTGCTGCTGCCGCTGCTTACCCTCGCGCACCGTGGCCTCGTGCGCCTCGAAGGTGGCCGCGGCGGCGTCGAAGCGCGCGACCAAGGCCGCGTCCACGTCGCCGGACCTGAGAATCGCCTGCCACTTGCGCCGCAGGCCCTGCCACTGGCCCCTGATCGCGGCGTAGTCCTCGGCCGTCAGCTTCTCGACGTCGTCCACGACCGACGGCGCCTGCTCGAGCAGCTCCCGCGCCTGGGCCGCCTGCGCCTGGCGCCGTTCGGCGGCCCGGCAGGCGTCCTCGAACCGGCGCTCGAGGGCGCCCGCCCAGGCCTCGGGCATCGGCGGCAGCGCCGCCCACGCGGTCCGGGCCTCGGTCAGGGCGTCGGCCGCACCCTCGGGCCCCATGCCCTCGACGCGTTCGCACAGGTGCACGCGTTCCGCCTGTTCGGCGCGCAGGGCCGCCGCGGCCCGCGCCGTCTCGGCCCGCGCCGCCTCGTCGGCGGCCAGGGCGCTCCTGACCGTGTCGGACGACGACTCGAAGTCCGCGACGATGGATGGCTCGATGTCCGCGTCGGCGAGGAGTTCCACCCACGCCACGCGCGCGGCAGCGTAGCCGTCGCGCACGGCCGCCGGGTCCGGACCGGCCGCGAGATCGCGCATCCGCCCGCACAGCTCGCGCGCGGCCTCTTGATCGGCGGGGCGGTAGGACGGAGCCGCCGGGGCGGCCTCGACGGGCGGCGCGCTCATCGCGGCCGCGAGAGCCTTCGCGCGCTTCGCCGCGGCCCGCGACTTCGCGCGGCCCGCGATGGCCGACAGCTGCTCGGCCGAGAGCCCCGTCAGCCGGTCGAGCGCCGCGACGGCCGCGTCGTTGTGCTCGCCGTTGGTGGCGACGGCCTCGAGCTCGGCGGCGTCGGTGAGGCGCTCGAGCGCGAGGAGTCGCGTGCCGGCGTCGGCGGCGTGCCTGGCGACGCCGCCCAGGAGCTTCGCATCGCCGAGCTCGGCGACGGCCGCGTGACGGGCCGCCTCCGGCGCCGTCGATCGCGCCAGCGTCGCCAGGTCGCGGTGGCGGCCCAGCGCGGCCAGCGCCCCGACGGCCGCCGCGCCGCCCTCGGCGCCGGCCAGACCGACCAGGCGCTGGATGGCCGCGTCTCGCACGCCGCCGTCGGCGTCGTTCCGCGTCACGCCGGCCAGCGTGTCGACGTCCGCCACCCGGCCAACGGCCGCACGGCGCACGCGCGCATCGGTGTCTTCGAGGGCCAGTTGCGAGAACACGGCGGGGTCGCTGTCGTCGAGGCTGTGGACTGCCTCCAGACGGACCATAGGATCGCCGTGTTTCCAGCGGGCCTGGGGACGGAGCTTGTCGAGAATGCCCATTAGGTCGTGGTCCGGCCGGGGTCCGGTCGCGGGACCCGGCACGGAGCCCCCTAGTGTACTTCAGCGATCCGGCCGCGACGCCCGGCATCGCGGCCCGACCGCGGGCGCCCGCCGCGGTGGCGGACGGCCGGGTCGGCCCCATGGTCACGGGGGACTGGCGCCCAGGTCCGGCCTGTCATATCATCAATGGTAGATTTATCGATATGCTTGAGACCTCCGCCCTGTTTCGGGTGCTCGGCGATCCGGCGCGCCTCCGGCTGCTCCGGGCGCTCTCGGCGGATCGCTTCAATGTCACGGAGCTGACGGGTATTCTCGGGCTCGCCCAGTCGGGTGTCTCGCGCCACCTCGGCCTGCTCAAGGACGCCGGCCTCGTCTCCGAGGAACGCGACGGCATCTTCGTCTACTACCGCCTGGCCAGGACGCCCGGCGTCGAGACGCCGCTCTGGCAGCTCCTCGACCGGGAGTTCGAACGCACGGCGACGCGCCCCGACGTGCGCGCCGACGACGCCCGGATCCAGGAAGTCAGGCGGCTCCGGCGCGAGAACTTCGACCAGCACGCGGGCGCCGACACGCGTGACGGACGGCAGCTCGTGCCGGGGCGAAGCTGGGCCGCCTGGTCGCGCGCGCTGGGCCTGCTCCTGCCGCCGCTCGACGTCGTGGACGTCGGCTGCGGCGAGGGCTACCTCACCCTCGAGGCCGCCCGGTGGGCCCGCAGGGTCACGGGCATCGACCGCTCCGCGGCCGTCCTCGCGCGGGCGCGCCAGCTCGCGGAGCGCCGCAAGGTCGCCAACGTGGTGTGGAAGCGCGGCGAGATCGAGCGCCTGCCCGCCGCCGACGCCTCCTTCGACGTGGCGCTCCTCTCCCAGACGCTGCACCACGCCGCCGATCCCGGCCGCGCCATCCATGAGGCCGTCCGGGTGCTGCGGCCCGGCGGGCGCGTGCTCATCCTCGATCTCCGGACGCACGAGGAAGACTGGGTGCGCCAGAAGCTCGGCGATCGCTGGCAGGGCTTCGACGATCGCACGTTGTCCACGTGGCTCACCGCGGCTGGCCTCGAGAACGCCCGCGTCCAGGTCGGCGCCCGGGGCGCCGGCGATCCGTTCGTCGTCCTCGTGGCCGCCGCCACCAAACCCGACACCCTGCTCGGGAGCCCCGCCGCTCCCGTCCGCCGCGCCGGCGCGCGGCGCGTCACCGCCCAGGACCTCCGATGACCCGACCGTCCCTCGACTCCCTGCTGGCCCACCGGATCCTCGTGCTCGACGGCGCGATGGGCACGATGATCCAGCGCCGTTCGCTGCAGGACGCCGACTTCCGCGGCGCCCGCTTCGCGGACCACCCCCGCGAGCTCAAGGGCAACAGCGACCTGCTGGTGCTCACGCGCCCCGACGTCATCGAGGCCATCCACCTCGAGTACCTCGAGGCCGGCGCCGACATCATCGAAACGAACACCTTCAGCAGCACCGCCATCGCCCAGGCCGACTACGGCCTCGAGGCGCTCGCGTACGAACTGAACCTCGAGGGCGCGCGGGTGGCGCGTCGCGCGGCCGACGCGTGGACCGCCCGCACGCCGGACCGGCCGCGGTACGTCGTCGGATCGATGGGTCCGCTGAACAAGGCGCTGTCGCTGTCGCCGCGCGTCGACGAGCCGGGCTACCGCGCCACGACGTTCGACGAGGTGCGCGCCGCCTACCGGGACCAGGTGCGCGGCCTGATCGACGGCGGCGTCGACGCGTTGCTGGTCGAGACCATCTTCGACACGCTGAACGCGAAGGCGGCCCTCGTCGCTATCGAGGAGGAGTTCGAGGCGCGCGCCACGCGCCTCCCGGTCATGATCTCGGTGACGATCACGGACCGCAGCGGCCGGACGCTGTCGGGCCAGACGCTCGAGGCCTTCTACACGTCGATCGAGCACGTCCGCCCGTTCAGCGTCGGCATCAACTGCGCCCTCGGCGCGCGCGACATGCGGCCGTACATGGCCGAGCTGTCGCGCCTCGCCACCTGCTGGGTGAGCTGCTATCCGAACGCCGGCCTGCCGAACGCGTTCGGCGAGTACGACGAGCAGGCCGACGAGACCGGCGCGCTCCTGGGCGAGTTCGCCCGCGCCGGGTTCCTCAACATCGTGGGCGGCTGCTGCGGCACGACGCCCGCCCACGTGGCCGCGGTGGCCCGCGCCGTGGCGGCGCTGCCGCCCCGCGTCCCGCCGTCGCCCGAGGCGACGGCCCACGCCACCTACTCCAGGTACAGCGGTCTCGAGCGCCTGGTGCTGCGCGAGGACAGCAACTTCCAGATGATCGGCGAACGCACCAACGTGACCGGCTCGCGGAAGTTCGCGCGGCTGGTGCAGGCCGGGGACTGGACGGCGGCCACCGAGGTGGCGCTCGATCAGGTGCGCGGCGGCGCCAACATCCTGGACGTGAACATGGACGAGGGCATGCTCGACTCGGAAGCGTGCATGACCCAGTTCCTGAACTACATCGCCACCGAGCCCGAGATCGCGAAGCTGCCGATCATGATCGACAGCTCGAAGTGGTCGGTGCTCGAGGCCGGCCTGAAGTGCGTGCAGGGCAAGGGCGTCGTCAACTCGATCAGCCTGAAGGAGGGCGAGGCCGACTTCCTGGCCAAGGCCCGGACGATCCGCCGCTACGGCGCCGCCATGATCGTCATGGCGTTCGACGAGGAGGGACAGGCCGACACCATCGCCAGGAAAGTGGCGATCTGCCAGCGCGCCTACCACCTGCTCACCACGCAGGCCGGCGTCGACCCGCTCGACATCATCTTCGACCCGAACATCCTCGCCATCGCCACGGGACTCGAGGAGCACAACGAGTACGCCGTCAACTTCATCGAGGCGACGCGCCAGATCAAGGCGACGTGCCCGGGCGTCCGCGTGAGCGGCGGCGTCAGCAACCTCTCGTTCTCCTTCCGCGGCAACGACGTGGTGCGAGAGGCCATCCACTCCGCGTTCCTCTACCACGCGATCCGCGCGGGCATGGACATGGGGATCGTGAACGCAGGCCAGCTGGTGGTCTACGAGGACATCCCCGCCGATCTGCTCACCCACGTGGAGGACATCCTGTTCAACCGCCGTCCCGACGCCACCGAGCGGATGGTGGCCAAGGCCGAGCAGGTCAGGGGCGCCGGCGCGAAGCGCGAGCTCGATCTGGCGTGGCGCCAGGGCACGGTCGCCGCACGGCTCGCACACGCGCTGGTCCACGGCGTCGTCGACTACATCGAGGAAGACGCCGAGGAGGCGCGCCAGGCGCTCGGACGCCCGCTGGCCGTCATCGAAGGGCCGCTCATGGACGGCATGAAGATCGTCGGCGACCTGTTCGGCGCCGGCAAGATGTTCCTGCCGCAGGTGGTGAAGAGCGCGAGGGCCATGAAGCGGGCCGTCGCGTATCTGGAGCCGTTCATGGACGCGGAAAAGGAGGCCGGCGGTGCACGGTCCGCCGGCACCGTCCTGCTCGCCACGGTCAAGGGCGACGTCCACGACATCGGCAAGAACATCGTCGGGGTCGTCCTCGGCTGCAACGGCTACGACGTGATCGACCTGGGCGTCATGGTGCCGTGCGACAAGATCCTCACGGCCGCGGCCGAACGGGGCGCTGACGTCGTCGGGCTGTCGGGGCTCATCACGCCCTCGCTCGACGAGATGGTGTACGTCGCGCGCGAGATGCAGGCGCGGGGCCTCTCGGTGCCGCTGCTCATCGGCGGCGCGACGACCAGCCGCCAGCACACGGCCGTCCGCATCGCGCCGGGGTACGACGGACCCGTCGTGCACGTGCCGGACGCATCGCGGGTCGTCGACGTGATGAACGGTCTCCTCGGCAGCGAGGGCCGCGCCGCGTTCGACGCGGCCAACCGGCGCGAGCAGGAGGCCCTGCGCGCACGGCACGCGGACCGGCGCGAGCGGCCGACGCTGGCCTACACGCAGGCCGCGGCCAACCGGTTGCGCGTGGACCTGGCCGTCCCGCCGCCGGTGCCGTCGTTCCTCGGCCCCCGGACGGCGGAGGTCCCGATCGAGGCGCTCGTGCCCTTCATCGACTGGACGTTCTTCTTCTCGGCCTGGCAGCTCAAGGGACGCTTCCCCGCCATCCTCGACGATCCGGCGCAGGGAGCGGCCGCGCGGGAGCTGTACGGCCACGCCCAGGCGCTCCTGGCCGACATCGTGCGCGACCGCTCGCTCACCGCGCGGGGCGTGTACGGCTTCTGGAGGGCGAACGCCGACGGCGACGACATCGTGCTGTTCCAACAGGACGGCCGGGACGAGCTGGCGCGCTTCCCGATGCTCCGGCAGCAGGAGGTGATCGCCGACGACAAGCCGAACCGGTCGCTGGCCGACTTCGTGGCGCCCCTCGACAGCGGCGTGGCCGACTACGTGGGCGCGTTCGCCGTCACCGCGGGCCTGGGCGCCGAGGCGCTCGTGGCGCGCTTCGAGGGCGACCACGACGACTATCACGCCATCATGGCCAAGGCGCTGGCCGACCGGCTCGCCGAGGCCTTCGCGGAGTACCTGCACGCGCAGGCCCGGCGCGACTGGGGCTACGGCGAGGACGAGCAGCTTACGCCGGACGACCTCGCGGCCGAGCGCTATCGGGGCATCCGTCCGGCCTTCGGCTATCCCGCCTGTCCCGACCACTCCGAGAAGCGCCGGCTGTTCGACCTGCTCGGCGCGGAGGGGATCGGCATGGGGCTGACCGAGTCGTTCGCGATGACGCCGGCGGCAAGCGTCAGCGGCCTCTACTTCTCGCACCCGCAGGCCCGCTACTTCGTCATCCAGCGTGTCGGCGCCGACCAGGTGGCCGACTACGCGCGGCGGAAGGGCGTGAGCGTGTCCGACGTCGAGCGGTGGCTGCGTCCGCTGCTGGCGTACGAGCCCGCGACGGTCGCCGTGTGATCGCGGCCGATCACGAGTGCACGGGCGCGTCGGGCGGCAGCACCCGGGGCTCGACCAGGAGGAAGTACGGCGCCGCCAGGCAGGCCAGCGCGGCGGCGGTCGCGAACGCCGGCCGATAGCCGTAGTGCTGGACGATCCAGCCCAGGGTGATCGACCCCGTGCCGACGCCCGTGTCGAACGCCGCGATGATGCTGCCGAAGGCCGCGCCCCGGCGTTCGGGCGCGACGTGGCGCATCACGTGGCCGAGGAAGAGCGGATAGGCCGACCCGAACCCCGTGCCGAACACGACCGCCGACACGACGAACATGGCGCGGCTGCCGCCGACGGCCAGCAGCGCGAAGCCCGCCATGACGAGGCCGAGGCACGGCAGGAGCACCTTGACGTGGCCGATGCGGTCGCCGAGGCGTGAGATGGGCGGCCGCGTGACCAGGACCGCGATCGAGTAGGCGGCGAAGTACAGCGACGCGGGGTGCACGCCCGCCGCCTCGCTGTAGAGGGCCACGAAGCTCGTGACGCCCCCGTAGCCGAACGAGTACATGAACATGGTGGGCGCGACGGCCAGGACCCGCCACTCCACCAGCGAGCGCCAGCGCCATGCCGCGCCCTCGGCGCCGTGCGGCGTGTCGGGCGGCAGGAGCCACCAGGCAATCGTGAACATCAGGACGCCCAGGCCCGCGGTCTCGAGACAGAGCACGGGCCAGCCGCCGTGCTCGTACACCCACAGTCCGATCGCGGGCGCCATCGACACGGCGAAGATCGTCGCCATGCCCCAGTAGCTCATGCCCTCGGCCCGGCGGCCGGGCGGCACGATGTCGGTCACGTACGAGCTGGCCGCCACGAGCAGGCCCGACCAGCACAGGCCGTGCAGGACCACCAGCGCGAGCATGCCCTCGTAGCGGGGCAGCACGCCGTAGAGCACGGCGAAGAGCGTCAACGCCGCGCTCGCCGCCATGAGCACGCGCCGCTTGCCCACCCGGTCCACCACGCCGCCCGTGATCGGGCCGCTGGCGGCCGAGGCATAGGTGAGGAGGCCCAGGAAGAGGCCGGACGCGACGGCGCTGCCGCCGAGGTCCCGGATCCGGAACGGCGCCGTGGGAAAGAGCTGGAAGGCCGACAGGAAGACGACGAAGTTGAAGCCGCACATCACGAAGAAGCGGGGCGTGAAGAGCGGCGCCTCGGGCGTCATGCGGGCGGGCGCGGCGCCGCCCGCCCGCGCGGGCGCGGACGGGCCGTCATCCGGCGATCTTGACGACGAGGCACTGGTTGCCGGTCAGCTCCAGCACGGGCTGGGCGTGCGCGCCGAAGTAGTCGTCGAAGGCCTGCCGGACGGCCGGGAACTCGACGTAGTCGTGCGAAATCAGCATGCCGCCGACGCTCATCCGCGGATAGAAGAACGCCAGCGCGTCACGCGTGCTCTGGTACAGGTCCACGTCGAGGTGCACGAAGGAGAACGCCAGGTCGCCGACGGCCTCGCCCGTCGCCGGGAACAGGCCCTGGTGGAAATGCACGTCGGGAATGCCCGTCAGGAAGGCGCGCACGGCGTCGAGGCCGCACGCGTACTCGCCCTCCGCGAAGCCCCGATCCACCTCGGCCGGCGCCGGCAGTCCCTGGAACGTGTCGAACAGGTGCAGGGCGCGTGGGCCCTTGGCCTCGCCGATCACGCGCGCCGTGCCCCCGCGGAACACGCCCACTTCGGCAATCGCGCCCGGGACGCGGGCCGTGGCCAGGACGGCCGCCCGGATCATGTAGGCCTCGTCGACGCCCATCGTCTGGGTCGGGAAGCCCGTGACGATGTCGCGGACCCGCGACGCGGCCTCGGCTCGGTGCGGCTGCGCGAAGCTCACGACCTCGCGGTTGGTCAGGCCCAGCACGAACTGCGTCGCGTGGAGCGAGGGCGCCGCGAGGGGCGTGAACGGGCCGCGGCGCACGATGCCCGCCACCAAGGCTTTCGCTCGACTCGCCTGCCCCACCGTGCCGCCTCCGCGCCCGTGTGCTCGCCGGGCCGCCTTGGATGGTAGCACCCGGGTGCGCGACAGACGCCTCCGGCCCGGCGGTTCCTGCGCCGCCATGTGCCAGCCGCGGCAGCGGCTACCCGTGGCGGAAGTCGGGGCGCTCGCTGCGCGCCTTCAGCCCCGCCGCTTCGTAGTCCAGGTAGCGATCCGTGATGTCGCGCGTGAGGCGGGCCATCGCCCCCGACAGGGCCCCCGCGAGCTCCAGCGTGAGCCAGGCCCGGGCGCCGCCCGGCGCGGCGGCCACGCCGTGCCGCCCGGTGACCCGCAGCAGGCCGGGCACGACGCTCACCCAGGTGAACTCCCGGCCGGGCACGAGCTCGGTGCACGTCCACAGCGCGGGCGGGAACTTCGGCTGGCGGATCAGCGCGCGGCTCCCGATCCGGAACGCACCGCGGTCGAGCCGCCGGATGCCCGTCACCGACGGCGTCCACTCGTGCCAGCGCTCGACGTCGCTCATGACCTCCCACACGCGCCCCGGCTCCGCGGCGATGTCGACGGCGCGCTCGAAGCGTGTCATGGCACGGTGAGCACGATCTTGCCGATGTGGGCGCTCGACTCCATGAGCCGATGGGCCTCGGACGCGTTCGCCATCGGGAAGGTCGCGTGCACCACCGGCGCCACGGTGCGCGCCTCGAGCAGCGGCCAGACGCGCGCCTCGAGCGCCGCCGCGATGGCGCCCTTCTCCGCCGGACTGCGCGGCCGGAGCGTGGAGCCCGTGATCGTCAGGCGGCGGCGCATCACGTGCATGAGATCGATCTCGACCCGCGCGGCCTTGAGGAACGCGATCTGCACGAGGCGCCCCTCGACGGCCATCGCCTCGAGGTTCTTCGCCACGTAGTCGCCGCCGACCATGTCGAGGACCACGTCGGCGCCCCGGCCGCCGGTCGCGGCCTTCACCTCCGCCACCCAGTCCGCCTCGCGGTAGTTGAAGGCCGCCTCCGCGCCCAGGCGCACCGAGGCGGCGCACTTGTCGGCGGAGCCCGCGGTGGCGAACACGCGCGCGCCCGACGCCCGCGCCAGCTGGATGGCGGTGGTGCCGATGCCGCTCGTCCCGCCGTGGACGAGCAGGATCTCGCCCGGCGCGAGCCGTCCGCGCTCGAACACGTTGGTCCACACGGTGAAGAAGGTCTCGGGCACGGCCGCCGCTTCCACCATGGAATAGCCCCGCGGAACCGGCAGGCACTGGACGGCCGGCACCGCGCAGAACTCGGCATACCCGCCGCCCGACACCAGCGCACACACCGCGTCGCCCGCCTTCCACCGCACCGGCGCGCCGTCCTCGGCAGGACGCGCCTCGACCACCGTGCCCGCCACCTCGAGGCCCGGAAGGTCGGACGCGCCCGGCGGCGGCGGGTACTTGCCGAGCCGCTGCAGGACGTCGGGGCGATTCACGCCCGCCGCCTTCACGGCGACGAGCACGTCGCCCGGCTGGAGGTCCGGGCGCGGGCGCTCCGCGACGCGAAGCCCCTCGGGCGGACCGAACGTGCCAATCTCCACCGCGCGCATCACCGCCCCTCCGCGACATGCAGGTCCGACGGCAGGCGCGGCGACGAGAGGAGGCCGGCGAACACCTCCCAGCGCGTCGCCGGGTCGTCACCGGCCCGCGACTCGACGTAGGCCTTCACCATGTCCTCGCCGAGGTTGTAGTTGATGACGTAGCTGCGATAGGCGTCGAAGAACGCCACCCGCTGGGCCGCCTGCGCCGGCGTGTTCATGGCGTAGCGCACGAGCCAGTCGGCCGCGCGCGCCGCGTCCATGCGGCCATCCAGATAACCCCTGGCCGCCTCGTTGCCGGCGTAGGAGAGCCGGCGCACGAGCGCCATCACGTCGTAGTACTCGTCCACGCGGGCGGGATCCAGGCCGGCCAGCGGGAACAGCGTGGCGCGCTCGAAGGCCCGGCGCTCCTCGTCGCTGAACGCCACCTGGATGCCGTAGTTCGCGGTGCCCTCGGCAATCAGCGACTGCGGCGAGAACAGCGGGTACACCGAGAACTCCGTCCAGCCCCGGTCCCGGACCAGGTGCTGTTCCAGGAGGGCGTTGTAGACGTGATGACCGGGGTAGCCCTCGTGACACGCCAGGTCCACGGCCCGGTCGATGAAGACCGGCAGGTCCGTGTTCACTTCGATCAGGCTGGTGAAGTTGCCCTTGTACCAGTTGTAGCCGCTCCACGGCTTGCCGGTGACGTAGGCCACGGTGAACCGCTCGCCCGGCGGCAGCGGGATGTGGCTGGCCGTGCGGCGGCGGCACTCGGCGATGGCGGCCGTGAAGACCGAGTCGAGGCGCTCGGGCGGCACGACGAACGCCTGCCGGAAGGCGGCGTAGCGCGCGGGCAGGTCGCCGGTCCCGCCGAGGCGCGCGCCGATGGCGTCGAGGGTGGCCTGGAACGACGCCTCGTCGTTCCTCGGCGCGACGGCGTCGTAGAGTTCCCGCGATTCCTCGTCGAACGGGAACCGCTGTCCCTGCAGCATCGAGATCCGCGCGCGCAGCGCGTTCAGTTGCCGGGCCAGATACGCCCGGCGCATGCGGAGCAGATCCGCGTCCGGCGCGCCGTCGGCCACGGGAGGCAGCCCCCGGAGATCCACTTCCAGCACCGCCGCGCGCTTGTTGATCTCCTCGAGCGGCCACGCCGCCTGCTCCACCTCGGCCCGGAGCGTCTCCGGCCCGTAGTAGGCGTCCACGAAGCTCGCGTCGTGGCGCCCCAGCGCCAGCACGAGCCGCACGTAGGTCTCGGCCGCCGCCTGGTCGGTCGCCGAGGTGGGTATGGGCTTCCGCAAGCAGCCTCCTCCGCCGATGGCGATCGCGATCGCGATGGCCCCGATCACGCTCCGTCCGCGCATCCTCACCCCTTCACTGTGACGCGTAGCGCGCCCGAATCGTCGGAATCAGGTATTCGTCGAAGGCCCGCACGAAGTCGTAGGCGGGCGCGAAGCCCCAGTCCCGGCGGGCGGCCGAGTCGTCCACGTCGGCCGGCCACGAGTCCACGATGCCCTGGCGCTTGAGGTCGGGGGCCCAGCTGATCCGGGCCGCCGGGAACGCCGCCGACACCATCCGCTGAATCTCCTCCGCCGACGGGTTGAAGGCGCCGACGTTGTAGGCCGTCCGGGTGAGCGCCTCCCTGGGCGCGGCGGCCAGGGCCAGCAGCGCCTCCACGCCGTCGGGCATGGCCATGAAAGGGATGCGGGTATCGGGCCGAACGAAGCAGGCGTAGGGTTCGCCGCGGGCGGCCGCGTGAATCATCTCCGGCGCGTAGTCGCTCGTGCCGCCCGAGGGCACCGTGACCGCGCTGATGAGCCCCGGGAACCGGACCGAGCGGAAGTCCACGCGGCCGGCCTGTGGCTCGGCCGAGAGCTGCTTGTAGTGGCGGGCGTAGTAGCGGCCCAGCTGCTCGCAGTACAGCTTGTTGCAGCCGTACATGGTCGTCGGGGTCGCGTGGTCGTCCTCGCGGACCCGCCCCACCCGGGCCTTGGTCGGCAGGTCCGGCAGGCCATAGGCGGCGATCGACGACGGGTAGACGAAGACCACGGGCCGCCCGTGCGACTCGGCTTCCTTCTGCGCGAACTCGAGCAGGCTGAGCGTGCCCTCCACGTTCACCTGGTGGGCGGTGACGGGCGTGAACTCCGACCGCGTCGAGAGCAGCGCGGCCAGGTGGTAGATGGCGTCCACCTCGAACTCGGCCAGGATGCGCTCCAGGAGCGCCGTGTCGAGGATCGACCCCGTGAACTCCCGCTGCACGAGGCGGCCGAGCGCGGGCTCCAGCGGATTCAGGTCGAGGGTGACGATCCCCTGCCCGCCCGCCCCCGCGATCCTGGCGATCAGGCCGTGTCCTATCTCTCCGCCGGCGCCCGTGATGAGCGCCACTGACTTGCGCATGGTTCCTCCGACCCGAGTCCGCGTCGGACCAGGGTCCGAGCCCGGCTATTGTACGTGGCCGTGGCGGACCACGTGGTCGTGGACGGCGTCGTCCTGGAGGCGCGATGGTGGCCGGCGGCCGCTCCGGCGCCCGGCGTGCCCATCGTCCTGCTGCACGAAGGCCTGGGGTCCGTGTCGCTCTGGCGCGGCTTCCCCGCCCTTCTGGCCGAGGTCACCTCCCGCCCGGTGTTCGCCTACAGCCGCCGCGGCTACGGCCGTTCGGCCGCCCGGGGCCGCGGGCTCGCCCTCGACTTCATGGAGACCGAGGCGGCCGTGGTGCCCCGCGTCCTGGACGCTGCCGGCATCGCCCGGGCGGTCCTGTTCGGTCACAGCGACGGGGGGTCGATCGCGCTCCTGGCGGCGGCCACCGTCCCGTCACGCGTCGAGGCGCTCGTGCTCGAGGCGCCCCACGTGTTCGTGGAGGACCTCAGCGTGGCGAGCATCGCGCGGATGCGCGACCAGTGGGCGGCCTCCGACCTGCGGGCACGGCTCGCGCGCCACCATCAGCACGTCGACGAGGCCTTCCTCGGCTGGAACGGCGTGTGGCTGGATCCGGCCTTCCGCGCCTGGACGATCGAGCCCGTGCTGTCGCGCGTGGCCTGCCCCACCCTCGTCCTCCAGGGGATCGACGACGAGTACGGCACCGTGGCCCAGGTGGAGGCGATTGCGGCGCAGACCGCCGGTACGGTCGAGACGGCGCTCTTGCCCCACTGCGGCCATAGCCCACACCGCGACCGTCCGGCAGAGGTGCTGTCCCGCACGGCCGCATTTCTCGCGCGAACACACCGGACCGCGACCGATCACGGCCGGTAGGGGCCGCCGCCACGATCCTGTAATTCCGTCCGTCCTTCACGGGATTGTGATGGCTGTGTCAGCGCTGTAGAACTTTCGCGCTGACACAGTTCGGCATTGCGCCTGAGAACTCGTCGGGCTGTCGCAGAACTCAAGGAGGTTCCCCGCATGGTACGAGCCAGCGCACTTGCCCTCTCCCTGCTCCTGGCCCCCTGCGTGGCGTTCGCGCAGGTCTCGTCCACCACAGGCTCCATCAACGGCAAGGTGACGGACAACACGGGCGGGGTGCTGCCCGGCGTCACCGTGACCGCGTCGAGTCCGAGCATGCAGGGCCTTCGCACCGACGTCACGAACGAGTCCGGCGAGTACCGCTTCCCGGCCGTGCCCCCGGGCACCTACAAGCTGGTGTTCGAGCTCGCCGGCTTCGGGACCGTCAATCGCGAGGGCCTGAGCGTCGGCCTGGGCTTCACGGCCACCGTGAACATCGAGCTCGGCGTCGCGAGCCTGCAGGAGACGGTGACGGTCAGTGGCGAGTCGCCGGTGGTGGACGTCTCGACGACCACGACGACGTCGAACTACAGCGCCGAGCGCCTGGCCGCCTTGCCGAACGCCCGCGACTTCTGGGCCGTGCTGGCCGCCTCGCCGGCCGTGGTCGTCACCCGTATCGATGTCGGCGGAAGCGCGGCGGGCACCCAGACGGGCTACGCGGCGTACGACACCAAGCAGGACCAGCACCGCCCGATGGTCGAGGGGATCGTGAACACGGAGGGCACCGGCGGCTCGGGCTTCTACTACGACTACGGCTCCATCGACGAAGTGGCCATCGAGACCAAGGGCCACACCGCCGAGATGCCGTGGCCCGGCGTCTGGTCCAACTTCGTGTCGAAGTCGGGCGGCAACGAATATCACGGCCGTCTCTACCTGGACTACCAGAACGAGTCGATCCAGCGCACGAACATCGACAACAGCGCCGTCGCGCTGTGCCCGCGCAGCGACTGCGGTGAGCTGACGCCATCGGATCTCAATCGCATCTACCGCTACTACGACTTCAACGGCGACGCCGGCGGCTACCTGAAGAAGGACACGATCTGGTGGTACGGGTCCTACCGGAAGCAGAACGTCCAGGGGCGGCTGCCGAACTTCCCGGTCAAGCCGTTCGAGACGGGCCTCACGAACTACACGGGCAAGCTCACCTACGCCGCGTCTCAGAACAACAAGCTGACGGCGTACGGGATGTGGGGCAACAAGCACCAGCCCAACCGGCTCGACACGTTCCGGATCGGCGCCACGGCCGCCCGGCACAACTCGGCCGATTCGACGTGGAACCAGGACTACTGGGCACACACCTACAAGGCCGGCTACGAGTCGGTGCTCGGCGACAGCACGTTCTTCGAGGTGCGCGGCGGGCAGTTCCGCTACGTGTGGCCGAACTCCCGGTACACCGACGCGCCGGCCTACCAGGACGTCGGCAACAATCTGGTCAGCGGCGGCAACCGCGACGGCTGGTTCCGCACGCCGTCGCGCAACCAGGTGGCCGGCTCGCTGACCTACTTCAAGAGCGGCTGGGCGGGCTCGCACAACTTCAAGGTGGGCGGCGAGTGGTTCCGCGAGACCTTCACCGACGAGCGCGGGCGGGGCGGCATCGGCAACGTTCCCGGCGATGTGCTCTATATCCTGAACAACGGCCGCGCGTCCGAGGTCTACCTCTTCGCCACGCCGTCGATCTCCGAGCAGGGCCTCCAGACGCTCGGCCTGTTCCTCCAGGACACCTGGCGCATCGGACCGCGTCTGACCATCAACGCCGGACTCCGGTTCGACAGGTACCGCGCGTTCCTGCCCGAGCAGGAGGGTCCGCCCGTCGGCGCGTTCAACGCCACGCAGGTGAGCTTCCCGGCGGTGGACAACCTCAAGACCTTCTCGAACCCCGTGCCGCGCCTCGGCCTGATCTACGACGTCACCGGCGAGGGCCGGACCGTCATCAAGGCCAACTACGGCATCTACTACTGGAATCCCGGCGCCAACGGCGTAGCCGCCGACACGAACCCGAACTCGGCCGACTGGTTCACGCGCTACCGCTGGACGGACCTCAACGGCGACCTGCTCTACCAGCCCGGCGAGGAAGGCGTGATCATCGACCAGCGCGGCGGCGCGGCGTCGGGCGCGCTCGATCCCGATCTGAAGAACACGCGCACCGACGAGATCGCGGCCTGGATCGAGCACGAGCTCGTGCCAGGCCTCGCCCTCTCGGCGGGCTACGTCCACAGGACGATCGACAACTTCCGGGTCCGGGCGAACGCGAACCGGCCGATCGACGCCTACAACGTGCCGGTCACGATCCTCGATCCCGGGCCTGACGGCGTCCTCGGCAACGGCGACGACGGCGCGGGCATCCCTGGCTTCAACCTGAACCCGGCCAACCTGGGCCTGCCAGTCCAGAACCTGACGACCAACCTGCCGGGCAAAGGCCAGTACGACACGGTGGAGTTCTCGGCGACGAAGCGGCAGACCGGCCGGTGGTCCCTCGCGGCCGCCTTCTCGAAGCGGTGGAACAAGGACCACGACACCGGGTACTTCGGTCAGAACCTCAGGGCGCTGACCACCCCGTCGACGCAGAACGATCTCATCAACACCGCTGACGGCCGCTACGAGTTCACGATGTGGACGGCCAAGATCAACGGCAGCTACGACGCCCCGGGCGGCGTCCGCATCACGCCGGCGCTCCGCTTCCAGCAGGGCCAGCCCTACGGCCGGACCTTCCTGGCCGGCGCCGCCAACGGCATCAACTACGGCACCCAGCGCATCCTGGCCGAGCCGATCGACTCGCGCCGGCAGGACAACATCGTCCTGCTCGACGTGCGGCTCGAGAAGTTCTTCGACCTGGGCGCCAGCGCCCGCCGCCTCGGCCTGTTCGTGGACGGCTACAACCTGTTGAACTCGGACGCGGCCCAGAACATCACCTGGAGCAGCGGCTCTGCCTTCGAGCGGCCCATCGCCATCGTGGGGCCGACGATCATGCGCTTCGGGTTCAAGTTCGACTGGTAGTCGCGCCCCGCGACTCGTTCCGAAGGGCCCGGCGGGTGTGCTCCCGCCGGGCTCTTCGTGTCTTCGACGGGGCGTCGCCCCCGCCACGGCCCTGTCGACTCGCCCCCATCCGGTCCGCGCCCACCTCTTCAGTGACGCACCGCTCGCCGTGAAGCCAGCCTCGAACACGCACGACTACATGCTTTCATGAACACAAACTACAGGCTTTCCTGGATAGCCGCACCACAAGACGCCTGAGCGCCGCACGGAATCCAATCGCGCGGATTCATTTCCAACGCCACGGATGGATGCGCGCGCGTCTGCCGTGCGTCCGCCGTACACGGCGCATCGATTCAGGATTCCCCTTCGTACAAGGTGTTTCGGCGCTTGAATACGGTGCATCGCGTGCCTACAATACGCCCCGTCTCGACGCCGCCTTGACGACGGCGCGAGTTGACCGCGAGTGTGTGCGCGGGTCGTGGATTACGGGTGTCTCGGACACCAATCCACTGCGCCCCCTTCATGGAGGAGTACGGCATGGCACGAGTGTGCGGCTTGGTTCTCGGCATGCTCCTGGCAGCGTCGGCGTCGTTCGCGCAGGTCTCTGCGACGACGGGCTCGATCAACGGCAAGGTGACCGACAACACGGGCGGCGTGCTGCCCGGCGTCACCGTGACCGCCTCGAGCCCGAGCATGCAGGGCGTGCGCTCGGACGTCACCAACGAGGCCGGTGAGTATCGCTTCCCCGCAGTTCCCCCCGGAGACTACAAGCTCGTCTTCGAGCTGGCCGGGTTCGGCACGGTCAACCGCGAGGGCGTGCGCGTCGGCCTCGGCTTCACGGCAACCGTGAACATCGAGCTCGGCGTCGCGAGCCTGCAGGAGACGGTCACCGTCAGCGGCTCGTCGCCGGTCGTGGACGTCTCCACCACGACGACGTCGGAGAACTTCGGCGAGGAGCGGCTCGCGGCCCTGCCGAACGCCCGCGACTTCTGGAGCGTGCTGGCCGCCTCGCCCGCCGTGGTGGTCACGCGCATCGACGTCGGCGGCAGCATGGCCGGCACGCAGACCGGCTACGCGGCCTACGACACGAAGGAAGACCAGCATCGGCCGATGGTCGAGGGCATCGTGAACACCGAGGGCACCGGCGGCTCGGGCTTCTATTACGACTACGGCTCCATCGACGAAGTGGCCATCGAGACCAAGGGCCACACCGCCGAGATGCCGTGGCCCGGCGTCTGGTCCAACTTCGTCTCCAAGTCCGGCGGCAACGAGTACCACGGCAAGTTCTACTCGGACTACCAGAGCGAGAGCATCCAGCGCAGCAACATCGAGAACTCGCAGACCGGGCTCTGCCCACGCGGCAACTGCGGCGAGCTGACGCCCTCGGACCTGAACCGCATCCACAAGTACTACGACGTCAACGCCGACGTGGGGGGCTACCTGAAGAAGGACACCGTCTGGTGGTATGCCTCGGGCCGCAGCCAGAACGTCCAGGGCCGCCTGCCGAACTTCCCGGTGAAGCCGTTCGAGACCGCGCTCAAGAACTACACGGGCAAGGTCACCTACGCGATCTCGCAGAACAACAAGCTGACGGCGTACGGCATGTGGGGCAACAAGCACCAGCCCAATCGCCTCGACACGTTCGCCATCTCCGCCACGTCGGCCCGTCACAACTCGGCCGACTCCACCTGGAACCAGGACTACTGGGCCCACACCTACAAGGGCGGCTACGAGACGGTGCTGGGTGACAGCACGTTCTTCGAGGTGCGCGGCGGGCAGTTCCGCTACGTCTGGCCGAACCACCGCTACACGCAGGACGTGCCGTACCAGGACCTCGGCACGAGCGTCGTCAGCGGCGGCAACCGCGACGGCTGGTACCGCACGCCCTCGCGCAACCAGGTCGGCGCCTCGCTCACCTACTTCAAGAGCGGGTGGGCCGGGTCGCACAACCTCAAGGTGGGCGGCGAGTGGTTCCGCGAGACCTTCACCGACGAGCGCGGCGTGGACGGCGAGGGCTCGGTGCCCGGCGACGTCCTGCACATCCTGAACAACGGCAACGCGTCCGAGGTGTACCTGTTCGCCAGCCCCTCGGTGTCCGAACAGGGGCTCTACACCCTGGGGGTGTACCTGCAGGACACCTGGCGCATCAGCTCGCGCCTGACGATCAACGCCGGGATCCGCCTGGATCGCTATCGGGCCTTCCTGCCGGAGCAGGAAGGGCCGCCGGTCGGCAAGTTCAACACGACGCAGCTGAAGTTCGCCGCGATCAACGACGTGAAGACGTTCGCCACCCCGGTGCCGCGCCTCGGCATCATCTACGACCTCACCGGCGAAGGGCGGACCGTGATCAAGGCCAACTACGGCCTGTATTACTGGAACCCCGGGACCGGCCTGGCGTCCGACACGAACAACAACCCGGCCGACTGGTACACGCGCTATCGCTGGACCGACCTCAACGGCGACCTGCTCTACCAGCCCGGGGAGGAAGGCGTGATCATCGCGCAGCGCGGCGGGGCGGCGTCGGCCACGCTCGACCCGAACCTGAAGAACACGAGGACCGACGAGTTCGCGGGCTGGATCGAGCACGAGCTGCTCCCGGGCTTCGCGCTGTCGGGCGGCTACGTCTACCGCTCGATCGACAACTTCCGCGTGCTCGCGAACTCGAACCGGCCGCTCGACGCCTTCACCGTGCCGATCACCATCCGCGACCCCGGTCCGGACGGCGTCCTCGGTAACGGCGACGATGGCGCCGGCATCCCGGGCTTCAACCTGAACCCGGCCAACCTGTCCCTGCCGGTCCGGAACGTCGCAACCAACCTCCCGGGCAACGGCCAGTATCAGACGGTCGAATTCGCGGCCAACAAGCGCCAGTCGGGTCGCTGGTCGCTGTCCGCGGCGTTCGCCAAGCGCTGGAACAAGGACCAGTCCACGGCCTACTTCGGCCAGAACCTCCGGTCCCTGACCACGCCCTCGACGAAGAACGACCTCATCAACACCGATGGCGGCCGCTACAACTTCACGATGTGGACGGCCAAGATCAACGGCAGCTACGACGCGCCGTACGGCATCCGCATCACGCCGGCGCTCCGCTTCCAGCAGGGCCAGCCCTACGGCCGGACCTTCCTGGCCGGCGCCGCCAACGGCATCAACTACGGCACCCAGCGCATCCTGGCCGAGCCGATCGACTCGCGCCGGCAGGACAACATCACGCTCCTGGACCTGCGCCTCGAGAAGTCGTTCGCGCTGACCGGGGCCCGCAAGGTCGGCGTCTTCATCGACGCCTACAACCTGACCAACTCCGCGGCCGCCCAGAACATCACCTGGAACAGCGGCTCGGCCTTCGAGCAGCCCATCAGCATCATCGGCCCGTCGATCATGCGGTTCGGCTTCAAGTTCGACTGGTAACGCGCTGGATTCGCCGCCGCGAGGCGGCTGACCGGCCGTTCAAGAGTGCCCAGGCCCGGCGGGGAGTTCCCCGCCGGGCTTTTTTTGTCTCCCCTCGGCGGGCGGGCGATGCGCCGGGTTCGGCGCGCCCTGGGCGAGCCGCGATCCAACCAGACGGATATCCGCGTCAGGGTCACTACGGCCCGGGTGCTGATACCGCCAATACATGGCCGCCACTACAGGCTATTTATGAGCTTGTATACCGGAAAACCAGTCCCTACAATACCGCAACCTCAGCCAGGCCTTCGTCGCGCCTGCCGAGGGACCCGCGCGCGTCGGCGGGGCCTTGGATGCCGCAGCACCCTCCGGCGCCCAAGGACCGAGTGGTCACGGGAGGGATGGAGGAGTACGGCATGGCACGAGTGTGCGCTCTTGTTTTCGGCATGCTCCTGGCAGCGTCGGCGGCGTTCGCGCAGGTCTCTGCAACGACGGGCTCGATCAACGGCAAGGTGACGGACAACACGGGCGGCGTGCTGCCCGGCGTCACCGTGACCGCCTCGAGCCCGAGCATGCAGGGCGTACGCACCGACGTCACCAACGAGTCCGGCGAGTATCGCTTCCCCGCAGTACCCCCAGGAGACTACAAGCTCGTGTTCGAGCTGGCCGGCTTCGGCACGGTCAACCGCGAAGGCGTGCGCGTAGGCCTCGGGTTCACGGCCACCGTGAACATCGAGCTCGGCGTCGCCAGCCTGACCGAGACGGTGACGGTCAGCGGCGCCTCGCCCGTGGTGGACGTCTCGTCGACGACCACGGCGGCGAGCTTCGGCGAGGAACGCCTGGCCGCGCTGCCCAACGCGCGCGACTTCTGGACCGTGCTCGCCGCCGCGCCAGCCGTCGTGCTGACCCGCATCGACGTCGGGGGCAGCGCCGCCGGCACCCAGACCGGCTACGCGGTCTACGACACGAAGGAGGACCAGCATCGGCCGATGGTCGAGGGCATCGTGAACACCGAGGGCACCGGCGGCTCGGGCTTCTACTACGACTACGGCTCCATCGACGAAGTGGCCATCGAGACCAAGGGCCACACCGCCGAGATGCCGTGGCCCGGCGTCTGGTCCAACTTCGTGGCGAAGTCGGGCGGGAACTCCTACCACGCCAAGCTCTACGCCGACTACCAGAACAAGGGCATCCAGCGCAGCAACATCGACGACTCGCAGACCGCGCTCTGCCCCGGGGGCCGCTGCGGCAACCTGCAGCCGTCGGACCTGAACCGCCTCGAGCACTACCACGACGTCAACGGCGACGTCGGCGGCTACCTGAAGCAGGACAAGCTGTGGTGGTACACGTCGCTGCGCGATCAGAAGGTGAAGGTGCTGCTGCCGAACTTCCCGGTCAAGGCGTTCGAGACCGGGCTGCAGAACTACACCGGCAAGCTGACCTACGCCGTGTCGCAGAACAACAAGCTCACGGCGTACGGCATGTGGGGCCACAAGACGCAGCCGAACCGGCTCGACACGTTCGTCATCGGCGCCACCTCGGCCCGCCACAACTCCGCCGACTCGACGTGGAACCAGGACTACTGGGCCCACACCTACAAGGCCGGCTACGAGACCGTCATCAGCGACTCCACCTTCATGGAGGTGCGTGGCGGGCAGTTCAAGTACGTCTGGCCGAACAGCCGGTACACCGACGCGCCGGCCTACCAGGACACCGGGAACAGCCTCGTCAGCGGTGGCAACCGTGACGGGTGGTTCCGGACGCCGTCCCGGAACCAGGCCGCCGGCTCGATGACGTATTTCAAGGGCGGCTGGGCCGGTGACCACAACTTCAAGGTCGGCGGCGAGTGGTTCCGCGAGACGTTCACCGACGAACGCGGCCGCGGCGGCGTGGGCAGCGTGCCCAACGACGTCCTGCACATCCTGAACAACGGCGTGCCCGCCGAGGTGTACCTGTTCGCCAGCCCCTCGATCTCCGAGCAGGGCCTGTTCACGACCGGCGCGTACCTGCAGGACACCTGGCGTCTCAACTCGCGGATGACGATCAACCTCGGCGTCCGCTACGACCGCTACCGCTCGTTCTTGCCCGAGCAGGAGGGGCCGCCCGTCGGGCGATTCAACCCCACGCAGGTGAAGTTCGCGGCCATCGACAACGTGAAGACGTTCAACAACGTCGTCCCGCGCCTGGGCCTCATCTACGACATCACGGGCGCGGGCACGACCGTGCTCAAGGCCAACTACGCCCAGTACTACTGGAACCCGGGCGCCAGCGGCCTGCCGTTCGACGTCAACAACAACTCGGCCGACTGGTACAAGCGGTACCGGTGGACGGACACCAACGGCAACGGCGTCTACGACACCGGCGAGGAAGGCGTGATCATCGCCCAGCGCGGCGGCGCCGCGAGCGGCACGCTGGATACCAACCTGAAGAACACGCGGACCGACGAGGTCTCGGCCTGGGTCGAGCACGAGCTCATGCCCGGCCTGGCGGTGTCCGGCGGCTACGTCTATCGGGCCATCGACAACTTCCGCGTCATCTACAACCAGAACCGGCCGATCGCGGACTTCAACGTCCCGGTCGTCATCCGCGACCCCGGTCCGGACGGCGCGCTGAACACGGCCGACGACGGGCCCGGCATCCCGGGCTTCAACCTGAACGCCGCCGCGCTCGGGCGGCCGGTCAGCAACCTCATCACCAACCTGCCCGGCAGCGGTGAGTACCACACCGTGGAGTTCTCGGTGAACCGGCGCCAGGTGGGCCGGTGGTCGCTCGCCGCGTCGTTCTCGCAGCGGTGGAACAAGGACCAGAGCACGGCGTACTTCGGCCAGAACCTCCGCGCCATCACGACGCCGTCCACGCCGAACGATCTCATCAACACCGACGGCGGCCGCTACAACTTCACGATGTGGACGGCCAAGATCAACGGCAGCTACGACGCAGGCTACGGCATCCGCCTGACGCCGGCGCTGCGCTTCCAGCAGGGCCAGCCCTACGGGCGCACCATCCTGGCCGGCGCGGCGAACGGCATCAACTACGGTACGCAGCGCATCCTGACCGAGCCGATCGACTCGCGTCGCCAGGACGACATCGTGATCCTGGACCTCCGCATGGAGAAGTCGTTCAAGCTCCCGAACAACCGGAAGCTCGGCGTCCTCGTGGACGTCTACAACCTGACGAACTCCGCCGCCGCCCAGAACATCACCTGGAGCAGCGGATCGGCCTTCGAGCAGCCCATCGCCATCATCGGTCCGACGATCATGCGCTTCGGCATGAAGTTCGACTGGTAGCGCGCGCCAGCGCGGGGCATGACGAGGGGCGGGGGCGATGGCTCCCGCCCCTCGTCCTTTTTCGCTGTGGTCGATCCGGGGTTCGGGGCCCGGGTCCCGGGGCCCGGTACGTGCGAGTCGCCAGGCCACATGGGGCGCACCTGGGCCCCACACCTCCCTGACACCACACCCGGGACCCGAGACCCGAGGCCCGAGACCCGCGTCGATTGCCGTCCCCGGCCGCCTACCACCCCATCACGTAACTGTCCCCCGTCGGACTGACGCCGCCCATCAGGACGCCCGTCTTCGGGTGGATGGCGATGGCCTTCACCGAACCGACGCCCCGGGCGTCGCGCAGGTCCAGCCTGTGGCCCAGCCGGGCCAGGCCGGCCTTCACGTGATCGGGCAGCATCGTCGGCGTCAGCAGCGTGCCGTCCACCGCGTGCGGGTAGTAGGAGCTGCGGAAGGCCGTGCTGATGACGGTCGGCTGCTCGAGGGCCTCCTGCACGGTCATGCCGAACTCGATGTAGTTCAGGAAGAACTGGAGCTGCGTCTGCGGCTGGGTGTCCGCGCCGGGCGTGCCGAAGGACACGACGGGCATGCCGTCCTTGAGCGCCATGGCCGGGTTGATCGTCTGGCGGACGCGCCTCATGGGCTGCAGCGAGTTGACGTCCGACGGATCGAGGTAGAAGTACTTCATCCGGTCGTTCATCATCACGCCCGTGCCCTCGGGCACCAGGCCGCTGCCGAAGCCGCTCAGCAGGCTCGACGTCATCGACACCATGTTGTGGTCCTTGTCGACCACCGTCAGGTACGTCGTAAGGTTGATGACCTTGTCCGGATCCCACTCGTTCACCACGCCCGGCACGGCCCCGGGCGCGGCGTACGCCATCGGCTGGCCGGAGGTCGAGGCGGCGCCCGTGCGCGGATCGCCATAGGGCGGCTCCCCGGCGAAGGCGTGGTCGGGATCGATGAGCGCGCGGCGCTTGGCCGCGTACTCCTTCGACAGCATCTCCTTCATCGGGATGTCCGGCGTGAACTTCGGATCGGCCACGTACTTGTTGCGGTCGGCAAACGCGAGCTTCAGCGACTCGGTCACGACGTGCAGGTACGGCGCGCTGTTGTGGCCCATGTAGCGCAGGTTGAACCCTTCCAGCAGGTTCAGCGCGTACAGCATGGTGAAGCCCTGCGAGTTCGGGGGGCACTCGTAGACGTCGTACCCGCGGTAGTTCACCGAGATGGGCGCGTCCTCGAACGCCTGGTACGCGGCCAGGTCTTCCTCCGTGATGATGCCGCCGTGGGCCTGCATCCCGGCGACGAGCGCCTTCGCGACGGGCCCCTTGTAGAAGCCGTCCGGGCCGCTCGCGGCGATCGCGCGGAGCGTCCGCGCCAGGTCCGGGTTCTTCACGACATCGCCCATCACCAGTGGCCGGCCGCCCGAGAACCAGATCTTCGTCGAGCCCGGATGCTTGGCGAGCTTGGCCTTCGCGCCCTCCAGGCCGCGGGCCAGCCCCTCGGAGATCGCGTAGCCCTGTTCGGCCACCTCGATGGCCGGGGCGAGCACGTCGGCCATCGACTTGGTGCCGTACTTCTGCAGCAGGAGCGACGCGCCGCCCACCGCGCCGGGAACCGCAATGGACAGCCCGCTGTCGTCGGGCATGCCGCCGCGGCTGTTGTAGTAGTCGATGGTCGCGGCCTTCGGCGCGAACCCGGTCCCGTTGATGAACTTCACGTCCTTGGTCTTCGCGAGATACACCAGGGCGAACATGTCGGCGCCCAGGCCGGTCATACCGGGCTCGACCTGCCCCTGAATGGCCCAGGCGGCCACGGCCGCGTCCACGGCGTTGCCCCCAGCCTTCAGCACGCGCATACCGACTTCCGCGGCCAGGGGGTGCCCCGCCGCCACCATCCCGTGCGTGCCCATGATCGTGGGCCGCCAGCTGACGGTCTGCGCGGACGGCGGCTGGACGGCAAGCGCCGCCAGCGCAACTCCGAGAATCACTCGACGGACCATGACGGCCTCCTCTCCAGGCGGGTGGGCGTCCCCGCGAAAATCGACGAGAGCATGGAGAAACCGGGCGGCGTTGTCAAACGGCCGCCGCCTCCCGGCGCGTTGGCCCGGGCGCCGGGGCCTCGTACAATCGCACGGCGATGACCGACGACGAACGACGCGAGGTACAGGGCCTCATCGACGCCCATGAGCGGACCCTGGCGATCTGCCGGGCCTGCGCCGAGACCACGCGCGACCTCGCGTGGGAGGTGAAGCGCGGCGGTGCCCCGCCCGGAGAGACCCTGGCGCAGACCATCGCCGAGGCCGAACAGGTCCTGGCCGATCTGGCCGGCGTGGAGATCGCCATCGCCCGCATGAAGGCCGCGCTCTGGTGAGCGCGGGCCGGCGGCGTCACCCCGGGCCGAGGGGTGGAAGTCTGGGACTGTCCGGAGGCGCGGGAACCTCGTTGGCGTTCAACGTGAACGCCACGAGCGTGTAGTAGCCGACGATCCCGATGAGGTCCGCCACCCCGGCCGCCCCGAGCGCCCGGAGCGCCGCCTCGTGCACCGCGTCGTCCACCCGGCCCGAGGCCACGAGGGCCGCGGCGAACGCCGCCACGACCCCGTCCGTGCCGGCAAGCGCCGGATCGGCGGCGCGGCCGATGGCGTCGATGACCGCGGCGGGCACGCCGGCCCGCGCGGCCTCACCGGCATGGACCGCCCACTCGTACTCGCACCCCCAGTGCCTGGCCACCACCAGGATCGCGACCTCGGACTGGGCCGGCGACAGCGACGTGCCATAGCGGACGAACTCGCCGAGGTGCGCGGCCCGGTCGGCCAGGTCGGGACTCGGCAGCCAGGCGACGACGTTGGCCGGCACCGTGCCACGGCGCCCCGCCCGCACGCGGCCGGCGATCGCCCGCTGGCGGTCGGTGAGCGAGGACTCGTCCGGTGGCTGGAAGCGCGCCATCCTCGGCAGGCCCGGCGTCAGGTGCGCAGGTAGTCCGGCCGCCACTTCGTGATGGCCTGCTTGATCGCGCCCGGCGTCATCTGCTCGCGCACGGCGCGGTGCAGCAGCGCGCCGAGCTCCTCGTCGGAGGCGAAGCGCAGCGCCACGATCTGCTTGGGGGACAGCTGGGTCAGGAGCTCGTCGTCGCCCGCGGGCAGCACGCGCGCGCACCGCACCAGCATCTCGAGCTGGATGATGCGGTCCTGGAGCTTCACCGTGTACCACCGGCTCATGCCGATGACGAAGAAGAGCGACAGCGCCAGCAGGATCACGCCCGGGTCGTGCGTGTTCCCGCCGAACCAGGGATCCCCCGCGAGCAGCACGACCGCGGCCAGCCAGAGCACCGAGGCGACGTAGGTGGGCACCGGGTGGTGCGCGTGGTTGGCGGCCGACTGGCTGGTCACTTCAGCGTGCCTTCGAGTTCTTCGTAGACCTTGCGGATCGCGATGACGCTCTGCTGGTCGGCGAGCATCCAGTCCGCGTAGGGCCCCCAGTTGGCCTGCTTCACGGCGTCCTCCGGCGACAGGTCGAGGCGGTGCAGCCGCCGCACCTCGCCAATCACGTACTGGAGCGCCTTCTGGTACTCGACCAGCTCCTCGCGGGCGACCTTCGGCTCCTCGATGAAGCCGTGCCCCGGAATGTAGCGATCGACGTCCATGGCCAGCGCCCGGTCGATCGCCTTCACCCACTCGCTCGGATACGCGGAGCGCATGGCCGGGAACACGCGGTTCAGGTAGACCTCGCTCATGAACAGGATGCGCTGCTTCGGCAGGTAGACGTTCAGGTCGCCGCCGGTGTGCGCGCGGCCCAGGAAGAGGACCTGCACCTCCATCCCGCCGACGTCCACCGTCTGGCGATCGCCGGTCATCGCCTCCGCGGGCACGATGACCGGGGGGCGCGGCGTGGGAGGCGTGGCCCCCTTCGTCAGGGCGTCGGCCACGGCCTTCAGGTTGCGTCCCATCACGGTGGCCGCATCGCGCTCCAGCTGCGCCCGGGAGTTCGGGTGCACGATGAACGTGATGTCCTTCGGCAGCACCGAGTTGCCGCCGGTGTGGTCCCCGTGGTCGGAGCCGAACACGTACCAGCGCACGGGCGTGTCCGTGACCGTCTTGATGGCGTCGAGCATCGCCTGCGTCTCGCCCGGGGAGCCCTGCCCGTCGGCCACGAGCACGCCGTCGCGTCCCACCACGATCAGGCTGACGGTCGTGAAGTTGGGGGGATGGATCCCCTCGAACGTGTAAACGTTCTCGGCGATCTTGCCGAGGCGGGGGAAATCCGACCGCTTGAGCCCGCGCTTGTCGATGTCGGCGGTACGGGGCTGGGCGAACCCCGGCAGGGCCGCGGCCACGAGGAGGGCCGCGGCGAAGAAGACGCGAAATGCACGCATGCGCGCGATCTTAGCCTGCCGGCCCTGGAAATGAGCAAGGAACGCGGCCCAGGGCCGGCGGCCGCCGGGCAGCGGCCGCGCTACCGCCCGTCCAGCAGGTCCCCGAGCCCGCCCAGCACCGACCCCTCCTCCTTGCGCCGGCCCGTCTGCGGCGCGGCCTTGTAGATCCGGTCGGCCAGGCGGCTCAGGGGCAGCGACTGGAGCCACACCTTGCCCGGCCCCCGCAGGGTGGCAAAGAACAGGCCCTCGCCGCCGAACAGCGCCGTCTTCACCTTGCCGACGAACTGAATGTCGTAGGTCACGCTCGGCTGCAGCGCCACGAGGCACCCGGTGTCCACCCGCAGCGTCTCGCCGGCCCCAAGGTCGAGGGAGTGAACCGACCCACCGGCGTGGACGAAGCAGAGTCCGTCCCCCTCCAGCTTCTGCATGATGAAGCCCTCGCCACCGAACAGGCCCGCGCCGATCTTCCGCTGGAACGCGATGCCGATCGACACGCCCCGGGCCGCGCACAGGAACGAGTCCTTCTGGCAGATGAGGTGACCGCCGATGGCGCGCAGGTCCATCGGCAGGATCTTGCCGGCGAACGGCGCCGCGAACGCCACGCGCTGCTTGCCGCCCGCCTGGTTCGTGAACACGGTCATGAACAGGCTCTCACCCGTGAGGATGCGGCGGCCCGCCCCGAGCAGCGCATCCATGACCCCCGCGCTCTGCTGCTTGCTGCCGTCGCCGAAGATGGTCTCGAGCTGGATCCCCTCGGTCATGTACATCATCGCCCCGGCCTCGGCGACGGCCGCTTCGCCCGGATCGAGCTCGACCTCGACGTACTGCATCTCGTTGCCGTGGATCGTGAAGTCGATGTCGTGCGCGCGCCGGCCGGGCACCGACGGCGGCAGCGGCGCGGCCCCTGTGGCGGCCCCGCCGTCGAGAAACGGCTGGAAGGCGGGCACGTCCTTCACGGCCTGCCAGTTCGCCATGCCCGAGGTGAAGACCAGGGTGTTCCTGTCGATGCTGCCGTTCCGGAGGTTCGCCAGGATCTCTTCCTGCGCGACCGGCCCCACCTGGTGGCCGCCGATGGCCATGTACCACTGCTGCACGCCCTGCATCGCTGTCGTCTCCTGGCGCGGCAGGTAAGGCCGTCGGCCCGCGCCGCGCCGCGCGAGCCGCCCGATGACACGGTGGAAGGGTACGTGATCTAGGCGGGCGCCGGGCCGGCGCCGTCGATGGCGGCGGCGGTCTCACGCTCGATGGCGGCCGCCGCCTCCGGCGCCAGGCCGAGGGCATGCGCGAGCTGGGCCAGGTAGATCCGCTCGGCGCCGGACACGCCCTCGTCCGCCCGCACGATCGTGAAGGCGAGCACGTAGAGGTCGCGGCGCTCGGCATCGCCCGTCACGCCGGCGACGATCTCGGCGAGCGGCCGCCGGGCGGTGAGCTCGAGGTCGGTCGGGGCCTCGACGCCGGCCTTGGCGGCCTCGGCCAGGATGGCCGCCCGCTCGGCGTCGCTCAACGTGCCGTCCGCGGACGCGGCCGACACGGCCAGACGCACCACCCGCGCGACGCTCGGCGGCAGGACGAGCGACGGCACCGCCACGGGGCTGCCGGTCGTGCCGCCGGACGCCGCGGCGCCGGACTGTTCGGCGCGCATGGAGTCGTAGAGGCCCCACGCGACACCCACTGCCGCCATCACCGTGCTGGCGGTCAGGAACCCGCCGCCGCCGCCCAGGAAGCGCTGGGCCCGGCGCGCGCGCTTGCGTCCGGATCGGCCGAGGGCGCCCCGAACGAACATCTCGAGCAGTTGGTCTCCGTCCAGCGGCGTGGCTCCTTCCTGCCCACAGAATACCGCGCAGCTCTCCGAAAGGTTCCGTGACTGCTATGCTGAGGGCCCCTCCCGGACATCACACCATGCGACGTGCCGTGTTTCTCGCCGCAGCCGCCCTGCTCGCGGCCCCGTGCAGTCTCGCCGCGCAGTCCGCTGCCGGACGCATCAAGGTGGCCACCGGTTCGGCCTCGATCGTCAGGGCGGGGGACGTCACACCCGCGACGCCCGGCGCCGAAGTCTTCGCGTCGGACGTCCTGCGGACGGCCGCGGACGGGCGGCTCTCGGTGATGCTGAAGGACGAGTCCCGCCTCTCGATCGGCCCGAACACCGAACTGGCCCTCACCCGCTTCGCCTTCGCGCCCCAGGACGGGGAGTTGAGCCTCGGCGTGCGGCTGGCGCGCGGCGTCCTGTCGTACGTGTCGGGTCTCATCGCGAAGCTGGCACCCGATGCTGTCAGGCTGGAAACGCCCACCTCCATCATCGGCGTGCGCGGGACCCACGTGCTCGTGCGCACGGAGGCGCCATGAGCCCGCGGCCGCACCGATGCGCCGCCGCCGGCGCCCTGCTGCTGGCGGTCGCCGGATGCCGAGGTCCCGCGCCGGTGGTCGCCCCGCCGCCGCCACGCGATCTCGTCGTCCTCGCCCTGCACCCGGACGGGGCCCCGCTGGGCGCCGCCGTCGTCCAGTCGGGCGGTGCGTCGGCCGAACTCGCAGAGGCGGGCGCGTCGGTGGACGTGCGTGCCGGCCAGCCGATGCCCGCGCCGGTGGTCCTCCCGCCCGATCGGATTGCCGCGATCTTCGGGGAAGCGCTGGCCGCCCTGCCGCCGCCGGCCCGCCGCTTCGTGCTCTACTTCGATCTGGGGGGCGACACGCTCACCGCGGAGTCGCGCGCCCTGATCGACGAGATCCTCACGACCGTGCGGGAGCGCGAGCGGCCCGATGTCAGCATCATCGGCCACACCGACACGACCGGGGCGGCCGCCGCCAACGTCACGCTCGGACTGCGACGGGCGACGACGGTGCGGGACCTCCTGGTGCAGGCCGGGCTCGACGCCGCGCTGGTGGAAGTGGCGTCGCACGGCGAGTCGAACCCGCTCGAACCGACCCCGGACAGCACCGAGAACGCACGGAACCGCCGGGTCGAAGTGACGGTCCGGTGAGGCGGCCGCCGCGCGGAGCCCGCCGGCGGGCCGGCGCCGCCGCCGCGCTCGCCGGCCTCGCCGGCCTCGGCGCTGCCGCCGTCACGCTGCTCCAGCCGGACTGGCTCGTCCGCCTCGACCGCGCGGCCGCCGATGCCTTCGTGCGCCAGACCGCGCCGCCGCCCGCGTCGGCGGCTCTCGCCGTCGTGGCCGTCGACGAACCCAGCCTGGCGGCGCTCGGCCAATGGCCCTGGCCGCGCGATGTCGTCGCCCGGCTCGTGACGCGGCTGGCGGACGGCGGCGCCTCGGCTATTGCCTTCGACATCCTCTTTCCCGAGGCGGACCGGGTGGGGCAATCCACGCTTGGCGGGCCCGGCGGCGGGACGACCGACGAGGCCCTGGCCGCGGCATTTCGGGCGGCACCCGTCGTCGCGGGCATCGCCCTCACCTTCGAGCCGCGCGCGGCAGGCGGACCGCCGTGCCGGGTCACGGCTCCGCCCCCGGTCGTGCGCCATGCCGGCGGCGGCGTTCCGCTGGCGGATCTGTTCCAGGCGCCTGACGCCGTGTGCAGCCTGCCGGTACTGGCGCGTGCCGCGAAGGCCACGGGAACGATCAACGCCTCGCCGGACGCCGACGGCGTGCTCCGCCGTGTCCCGCTCCTGACCCGCCTGGACGGCCAGGTCCTCCCGGGCCTGGCGCTGGCGGCCGTGCTCGCGGCGCACCCAGAGCCCCTCGTCGTCGCCGAGCGGCCGGACGGCACCCTGGCGCTGGAACTCCCGCACGGCCCCGTGGTCCTGGACCGGCAGGGCCAGATCCTGCTGCGCCCGCGGGGCCCGGGTCACACCTATCCGTACGCGTCGGCCGCAGCGTTCCTGGGCGACGGTCCTCCGCCCATCGACGTCAACGGCCGGATCGTGTTCGTCGGCGCGACCGCCCTGGGCGTCCGCGACCTGGCGGCCACCCCCCTCGACCCGCGCTTCCCTGGCGTCGAAGTCCACGCCGTCGTCGCGGACACGCTGCTGGGCGGCGGCAGCGCGGCGCCGCCGGACGCGGCGCGGGCCCTCGTCGTCCTCGGGGCGGCGGCCGGCGGCACGCTGGCCGCCCTGGCGGTCCTGCTGCTGGGCGTCGTGCCGGGCGTGAGCCTCGCCGCGGCCGGCGGCGCCGGAGTGTGGATGGGCCTGCGCGCCTGGTTCGCGGCCTCCGGTGCGCTCGTGTCACCGGCCGGGCCGCTCCTGGGCCTGGCCGCCGGCGCCGGCGCCGGAGTGGCCGGCGAACTGGCCTGGGCCCGCCGGCGCGTGCAGGTCGAACGGCGCCGACGTCAACAGGCGCAGCGCCTCACCGTCCAGGCGCTCACCACGCTCACCGAGACACGCGACGTGGACACCGGCCGCCACGCGCGCCGGACGCAGGCCTACACGCGCCTCCTCGCGACGACGCTCGCCCGCCAGCCGGGGTTCGCTCCGCTCCTGTCGGCGCATCGCATCGACCTGCTGGCCACGCTGGCGCCCCTCCACGACATCGGCAAGGTGGGCATCCCGGACGCCGTCCTCAACAAGCCCGGCGTGCTCTCGCCCGACGAGCGCGCCGAGATGCAGCGGCACACGACGCTGGGCCACCAGACGCTGAGCAAGGCCGAAGCCCTGGCAGGCGTGAAGGACGACGACGTGCTGGCGCTGGCCAAGGACATCGTCTTCACGCACCACGAGCGCTGGGACGGATCGGGCTACCCGCGCGGCCTCATGGGCCCCGCGATTCCCCTGGCCGGCCGCATCGTCGCGGTCGTGGACACCTACGACGCGCTCGTGGCCGAGCGCGCCTACAAGAAGGCCGTGCCGCACGACGGCGCCTGCGCGATCATCGCGGCCGGGCGCGGGACCCATTTCGATCCGGCGGTGGTCGACGCGTTCCTCGAGTGCCAGGCGGACCTGCGCCAGGTCGCCATCGCCGAGGGCCTGGCCGTCGAGGCGCCCACGCCCTAGCGCCGGGCGGCTCAGATCCGGCTGGCCGCCGGCTTCGGCACGACGACCCGCGGCGGTTCTGGGGTCCAGTCCTCCCCAGGATTCACGAAGCGGTTGGTCTCGATCTTGTACTGCTTCTCGTACAGCTGCCGGTAGCGGCCGGGCCGGGCGAGCAGCTCGTCGTGGGTGCCGCGTTCGACGATCTCGCCCCCCTCGAGCACCAGAATCTGGTCGGCGCTCCGGATCGTGGACAGACGGTGCGCGATCACGAACGTCGTACGGCCCTGGCGGAGGCGCTTGAGCGCGTCCTGGATCATCTCCTCGCTCTCGCTGTCGAGCGACGAGGTGGCTTCGTCGAGGATCAGGATGCGCGGCTCGGCCAGGAGCGCGCGCGCGATCGAGACGCGCTGCCGCTGGCCGCCCGAGAGCTTGATCCCGCGCTCGCCCACCACCGTGTCGTAACCCTCGGGGAACTTCAGGATGAACTCCTCGCAGTGGGCCAGGCGGCACGCCTCCTCGATCTCGGCCCGCGTGGCGTGCGGATTCGCATACGCGATGTTCTGGGTGATCGTGCCGTCGAAGAGGAAGTTCTCCTGCAGCACCGACGCGACCTGCTCGCGGTAGTCGTGCAGCTTCACGGTGGTGAGGTCCCGGCCATCCACCAGCACGCGGCCGGACAGCGGCCGGTTGAACGCCATCACGAGCGAGATGAGGGTGCTCTTCCCCGAGCCACTGGACCCGACCAGGGCGGTCGTGGACCCGGCCGGGGCGGTGAAGGACACGCCTTTCAGCACCGGCTGGCCGGGGTGGTACTCGAAGGTGACGTCCTCGAACGTCACGTCGCCGCGAATCGGCCCGACGGCGGCGTTGGACGCGTCGAGGTCGTCCTCGGTCTTCATGTCGAGGATCTCGCGGATGCGGTCCAGCCCGGCGAACGCCTCCGTGATCTGCGTGCCGATGGACGCGATCGAGACCAGTGGCGCGGCCACGAGCCCGATGAAGAAGATGTACATCACGAAGTCGCCGAGCGTCATGCGGCCGGCGAGGATGTCGTTCCCGCCCAGCCACACCATGAGCACGCCCACGACGCCCACGATCACGGTACTGCCAGCGGTGGTGGCCGACACGCCCGTCATCGACTGCGCGATGTTCCGGAAGAGCCGGTGCGCGCCCTGCGTGAACACGATCTCCTCACGCTTCTCGGCGGTGTAGCTCTTCACCACGCGGATGCCGCCGAGCGCCTCGGTGAGGCGGCCGGTCACCTCCGCCGAGATCTTGCCGCGCTCGCGGAAGAGCGGCCGCAGCGTCTTGAAGGCGTAGGCCATGCCGCCACCGAACGCCCCGAGCACGACGACCGTCACGATCGTGAGCTTCCAGTTGAGGTACAGCAGCACGCCGAGACCGATGACGGCCGTGACCAGCCCGCCCACGAGCTGCACGAGGCCCGTGCCGACCAGGTTCCGGAGGCCGTCGGCGTCGGCCATGATGCGCGACACGAGGATCCCCGTCTGCGTGGAGTCGAAGTAGCGCACGGGCAGCCGCATCACCTGGGCCTGTACCCGCCGCCGCATGTCCGTGATGGCGCGCTGCGCGGCCACGCCAAGCGTCTGCGACAGGGCGAACGACGTGATGGCCTGCACGATGGTGGCGGCGCCCGTCGCCATCGCGATCGGCAGCAGGAGTTCGTGGCGCCCCTTGCCGATCACTTCGTCGATGACGTATTTGGACGACGCGGGCAGGACCAGGCCCGCGAAGCGGCTGACGAGCATCAGGCCGAGGCCGAGCAGCAGGCGGCCGCGGTGCGCCCGGATGAGCTGCCGCGCCTCACGCCAGGCGGCCGACGCGGAGACCTTCTTCTTTTCGGGGGGGGCGCTGGACGGGACCGGCGGCGCTCCCACGCGCTCGGCCCGACGGGCACTGGGTGTGGGTGGACGGAGCAGGGCCATCCGTCAAGTATGAATCAGGCGAACGGCCCGGGGCCAATGCCCGCGGCGCATGGCCACGGCCGCCAGCGCGGTTCAGTTGAGGGCGTGCGGCATGGCGAGCGTGAACGGCCGGATCGCGGCCTCGAAGGTCTCGCCGTCGGCGGTCACCATCGTGTAGCTCCCCTGCATCGTGCCGACCGCCGTGGGCAGCGGGCAGAAGCTCGTGTACTCGAAGGACGCGCCGGGGGCCAGCACGGGCGTCTCGCCGACCACGCCGGGCCCGCGCACGTCCTGCACCTCGCCGTCGGCGTCGGTGATGATCCAGTGCCGGCTGAGGAGCTGCGCCGTCTCGGTGCCTTCGTTCGAGATCCGGATGTGGTACGCGAAGAAGTAGCGCCGCTGCTGCGGATCGCTGCGCTCGGCCACGTACATGCTGCGGACCTGGACGCGGATGCCTCGGGTGACGGTGTCGCTCACGATGTGCCTAGTCCAGATGGCCGCGCTCGGCGTCGCCCATGGTGACGCGGCCGTAGGGGAAGTACTCGCGCCAGCGGCGGGTGACGAGGTCCGCCGTGCCGGGATCGCAGGACACCTCGGCCGGATACCAGGGCTTCATCCGGGCGTCGATCGCCACCGGCGGCGTGAAGACGACGTGGTTGCGTTCGAGCGACACCCTCGCGGCATGGATGTCGGCCGCCGGCTCGAACCGGGTGAAGGTCGTCCACAGGAAGTTGACGGCGCTGCGCGCCGCGCGTGCGGGTTCGTCCGAGATGACGAGCAGCGGCCAGCCCTCGAACGCGGGATGCGCGGCCAGCCGCGCCGCCGCGTCGCGATCCTCCGCGAACGGCCGGGCGCCCACGACCAGGCACCCGCCGCAGAACACGCGGACGTCGCTGACGTCCGGCGGCGGCGGCACCGCCGGACGGAACTCGCGCGGCAGGTCCCGGACCGGATCGCCCAGCCCCATCCAGACGCCCTTCGAGCCGCGGTTCACCGCCGGGCCCGCGTAGTCCAGGGTGTCCATCGACAGGTGGCCGAACACGTAGAGATCCGTGCGCGGATCGGTCCGGGCCAGCACGTGCTCGAGCGTGGCGCGGAAGTCCTTCACGTCCACGTGCCGGTCGGTCAGCAGCAGGAACTTCTGCAGGGACAGCTGGCCTTCGCCCAGGATGCGGAAGGCGCTGGCCATGGCCTCGCGGGGGTAGCGCTGCTTCACGACCGCCGCCGCCAGGGAGTGGTACCCGGTCTCGCCGTACGACCAGAGCTGCTCGACCGCGGGCATCACCAGGGGGAACAGCGGCGACAGGAGCTCCTGGAGGAGGTCGCCGATGAAGAAATCCTCCTGCCGCGGCTTCCCCACCACCGTGGCCGGGTAGATGGCATCGCGGCGATGCGCCACCGTGGAGACGCGGAACACCGGGTAGTCGTGCCTGAGCGAGTAGTAGCCGTAGTGATCGCCGAAGGGCCCCTCGGGGCGGCGCTCGTGTGGGCGCACCTCGCCCATCAGGGCGAACTCGCAGGTGGCGACGAGCGGATGCGGATGCGCGAACGAGCCGGGGACCCGCGCCAGGCGCTCGCCCGCGATGAGCGAGGCCAGCATCAGCTCGGGCACGTTTTCCGGCAGGGGCGCGATGGCCGACAGGATGAGGGCAGGCGGCCCGCCGAGGAACACCGTGACCGGCAGCGGCCGGTCCCGCTGCTCGGCGACGGCGTAGTGGAAGCCGCCGCCCTTCCCGATCTGCCAGTGCATGCCGGTGGTGGCGGCGTCGAAGACCTGCAGGCGGTACATCGCCAGGTTGTGGCCGTGGCCGCCGGGATGCTCGGTGTAGACGAGCGGGAGCGTGACGAACGGCCCGCCGTCGTCCGGCCAGCACGTGAGCGCGGGCAGCCGGTCCAGCCTGGGCTCACGGCTGACCACGTCGATGACGGGCCCCAGGCCCTGGCGCTTCAGGCCGACCTTGAGGAGCGTGGCGGCCACGTCCCGCGCGGCCCAGAGCTTGGCCGGATCCGGCGGCATGATCGTCTGCGCGAGGTCGACGAGGCGCCGGATGAAGCGGAGCGGCTGCTCGCCGAAGGCGAGCGTGGCCCGCGTCCGGGTCCCGAACAGGTTGGTGACGAGCGGGAACCCACGGCCCTTCACGTTCGTGAAGAGCAGCGCCGGACCGCCCGCCGCGATCACGCGGCGGTGGATCTCGGCGACCTCGAGGTGGGCGTCGACCGGCGCCGTCACGGTGACGAGATCGGCGTCGGCGCGGAGGCGATCCAGGAATGCGCGGAGGTCGGGAAGCATCGGGCGGGCGAGGCTCAGGAACCGGAGAGGACGCCAGCATCGTACACGATGGCCCCGCCCACCACCGTCAGCACGCTCGTGATGGCGCCCAGGCGCTCCGATGGCACGCTGAAGACGTCGTCGGACAACACGGCCAGATCGGCGAGCGTCCCCACCCCCAGCCATCCCTTGTCGCGTTCGGCTTTCTCGGCGTACGCGCTGCCCCACGTGAGGGCGCGCACGGCCTCCTCGCGCGTGAACGGCCGGCCGCTCGTGGACGGCCTGGCGGCCGTGACCGCGGCCAGCACGGCCATCGGATCCGGCGGACCCGCCGATCCGAGCGCCACCACGACGCCCTGGTCCATGAGCGTGCCGGCGGTCACGCCCACGGTCGTCGCCGCCGGATCGGCGGTGCCGGGCAGCCACGTGACCACCACGCCGAACTCGAGCAGCCGCCCGATGATGTCGATGCCGAGCGGGCCGGTGAGATCCAGGCGCGGCCGCTTCCGCTCCCACACCTCGGGCACGCCGCGTCGCCCCAGCGCCGTCAGCAGCCGGGCGGCGTTGGGACCGGCGGCCGCAATCAGGGGATCCTCGGCGCCGTAGGACCAGTTCACGACGAGATCGATCTCGTCGCTGGGCAGCGGGCGCCGCCGCCGGAGGGTCCGGCCGGGATCGATCGTCCAGGCCACGCCGTTCGCGAACAGGCGCGGACCGGGCTGCGGCGGCAGGAACGGCTCATCGTCGTCGGGGCGCTCGCCGTCGGCCGGGGAGCGGATCAGCCGCCAGCGCGCCTGCCGCTCGGCGGCGCGCGCGGCCGTGACCTCTTCCGTCATCGGCCCGCCCGCGACGACCTGGAGGCTCGTGACGCCGCGGCTCACGGCCCGTCGATCCAGCGCGGCCAGCGTCTCGATGCGCGAGGTCCAATCGAGGCCCAGCGGCAGGTCGACACGCGCGTCGTCGAAGCCCGGTACCAGCACCCGCCCCCTGGCGTCGATGACGCGGGCCGCGCCCCTGGCGCGGGCGTTCACCTCGGCGGCCGTGCCCACCGCGACGATCCGTCCCCCGCGCACGGCCACGGCCTCGGCCCACGGCCGCTCGACGTCGTTGGTGAACACCCGCGCGTGGGTGATCACGAGTTCCGGCGCCCCGGGCGCGTCGCACGCCCCGGCGGCCGCGACCAGGGCCACCAGTGCGAGACACCGCGAGCGCGCTCGACACGCCTTCATTCCCTCTGCCGAGCCCCGAATCCCGGGACCCGGGACCCGGGCCCCGGCTATGATGCCGGCACCTGCCAGACCTCGTCGGCGCTGCCGCCATAGATGCTCGGCACCTTGCCGCCCATGGGCCGCAGGTAGCCGGACAGCTGGCCCCGGTGGTGGACGCCGTGCACGAGGCAGAAGTTCAGGTAGACGATCGCGGGGTTCTTCATCCCGTAGAAATCGATGATCTCGGTGAACTTGTGGTCGGGCAGCGCCAGCACCTGCTCGAGCTTCTTCGGAAACTCCTGCTTGTACCAGGCGGCCAGCTTCTCCGGCGAGGGCGCCGCGGCCTTCAGCTTCGCATCCCCCTCCGGATCGCTCGAGAACTTGCCGTCGAGGATCGCCGTCAGGAACCAGATGTCGGCGCCGGCGAGATGGACCGCCAGGTCCCACGCCGATCGGCTCTTCGGCTCCGGCTTCCAGTCCTTGTTGGCCTCGGGAATGGCCTCGAGGACCTTCGCCGTCGTCATCCACTCGTGCTGCAGCTGCGTGCCGATGATGTTCGCGGCCGCGCGTGCTTCCTGTGGGGTCATGGTCCACCTCCTGGCGGGGCTCGGGTTCCGGGTCTCGGGCCCCGGTTCTACGTCCTGGTGAGCTTGCGGTACTTGATCCGATGCGGCTGGTCGGCCGCCGCGCCCAGGCGCCGCTTCCGATCGGCCTCGTAGTCCTGGTAGTTGCCCTCGAACCACGTCACCTGCGAGTCGCCCTCGAAGGCCAGGATGTGGGTGGCGATGCGGTCCAGGAACCAGCGATCGTGGCTGATGACGACGGCGCAGCCCGGGAACTCGAGCAGCGCGTCCTCGAGCGCCCGCAGCGTGTCGACGTCCAGGTCGTTGGTCGGCTCGTCGAGGAGCAGGAGGTTGCAGCCCCTCCGCAGCAGCTTCGCCAGGTGGACGCGGTTGCGTTCACCGCCCGACAGCGTGCCGACCTTGCGCTGCTGACCGCCGCCCTTGAAGTTGAACCACGAGACGTAGGCGCGCGACGGGACCTTCCGCTTTCCGAGCTCGATCTCGTCCTCGCCGCCCGTGATCTCCTCCCAGACGTTCTTGTTGGGGTCGAGCGCGTCGCGGTTCTGGTCCACGTAGCCGATCTGCACCGTCTCGCCCAGGCGCATCGTCCCGGCGTCGGGCTGCTCCTGGCCGGTCATGAGCTTGAACGTCGTCGTCTTGCCGGCGCCGTTGGGCCCGATGACGCCGACGATGCCGCCGCGCGGCAGCGTGAACGTGAGGTCGTCGAACAGCAGGTTGTCGCCGTAGGCCTTCTTGACGCCGCGCGCCTCGACCACGATGTCGCCCAGCCGCGGTCCCGGCGGGATGTAGATCTCGACCTTGTCGAGCTTCTCGTTCGTGTCCTCGGCGAGCAGCTGCTCGTAGGCGTTCAGGCGGGCCTTGCCCTTAGCCTGGCGGGCGCGCGGCGACATGCGGATCCAGTCGAGCTCGCGCTGCAGCGTCCGCTGCCGCTTGCTCTCGGCCTTCTCTTCCTGCGCGAGCCGCCCCTGCTTCTGTTCGAGCCAGCCCGAGTAGTTCCCCTGGTACGGGATGCCGCTGCCCCGGTCCAGCTCCAGGATCCAGCCCGCGACGTTGTCGAGGAAGTAGCGGTCGTGCGTCACGGCGACGACCGTCCCCGCGTAGTCCTTGAGGAAGCGTTCGAGCCACCCGACCGACTCGGCATCGAGGTGATTGGTGGGCTCGTCGAGGAGCAGCAGGTCCGGCGATTGCAGGAGCAGGCGGCACAGCGCCACGCGCCGCCGCTCGCCGCCCGACAGCGTGGACACGTCCGCGTCGGCCGGCGGCAGGCGCAGCGAGTCCATCGCCAGATCCAGCCGGCTGTCCAGATCCCAGGCGTTGGTCGCGTCGATCTTGTCCTGCAGCCGCGCCTGCTCCTCGAGCACCTTGTCCATCTGCTCGGGCGAGAGGTCCTCGCCGAGCTTCATGTTCACGGCGTCGTAGGCATCGAGGACCGCCCGGATCTCGGCCACGCCTTCCTCGACGTTGCCCCGCACGTCCTTGGCCGGATTCAGCTGCGGCTCCTGCGGCAGGTAGCCGACGGTGACGCCCTCGCCCGGAAACGCCTCGCCGCGGAAGTTGTGGTCGAGGCCGGCCATGATCTTCAGCAGCGTCGACTTGCCGGCGCCGTTCAGGCCGAGCACGCCGATCTTGGCGCCCGGGAGGAACGACAGCCAGATGTCCTTCAGGACCTGGTGGTCGGGCTCGTGCACTTTGCCGAGCCCTTTCATGGTGTAGACGAATTGAGGCATCGCTGGCGGGGCCCGGGATCCGGGGCTCGGGCCTCGGGAGACCCGCCCCCCAAGACATCCCGCCACGTGACCGAGCTATCTCGCCGATTCTACAGCAGCGTGACCGGGGTGACCCGAGCCCCGAGGCCCGGGCCCCGCCACTATTCGGGCCGCAGGGTCACCACCACGTACCGGTCCAGGGGGAAATAGCGCTGGATCGTCTGGTGGAGGATCGGCACCGTGAGCGCGCTCGTGCGCTCGGCGCGGCGCGCGATCGAACGGGCGTCCCAGCCGAGGATGTGCACGGTCTGCATCGAGCCCAGCCAGTACTGGTTCTGGCGGGCGGACGTCTCGAGGTCGCGGCGCTCCATCTCCTGCACCTTCTGCAGGTCGTCGGCCGACGGCCCCTCGGTCCGCAGGCGCGTGATCTCGTCGAGGACGGCCTTCTGCAGCATGTCCACCCGGTCGGGGGCGCTGCCGAACGACACCGTGATCGACCCGTAGCCCTTCTGGGGCGCCGCGTTGCCGTAGGCCACGCTCACGCCGTAGGTGCCGCCCAGCTGCTCGCGCAGGATCTCGCGCAGCCGCATGCCGACCAGCGTGGAGGCCGCCCGCGCGCGGTGCATCTCCATCTCGTCGAGGCCCGTGTCGGCGAAGAAGGCCATCACCGTCTGGCTGGCCGGCTCCTTCCCCATCGTCACGACCTCGCGGTCGACCTTCGACGGAAACCGCACGCCGACGTCCTTGAACGCCGTGCGCCGCGGACCCGTGGACGGCAGCGCCGCCAGCCACTGCGCGATCATGGGCTCGACGTCCGCCTCGGTGAAGGCGCCGACCATGAAGAAGGTGAAGTCGGCGGCGTTGGCGTAGCGCTGGGCGTAGCCGCGGCGCATCACGTCGAGGTCGAGCCGGCCGACGTCGTCCACCGTCAGCGACTTGGCGGTGTAGTGGCCGGACGTCGTCGCCAGGCGCACGGCTTCGCCGAACACGGCCCGCGGATTCGAGCGGCGGTTCTCGATGATGGCGCCGAGACGCCGCTTGAGGAGCGCGAACGCCGCGTCGTCCATGTCCGGCGCGGTGAAGGTGAGGTAGACGAGCTGGAGCGCCGTCTCGAGGTCCTTCGGCGTGGACGAGCCCGAGATGCCGTGGGTGTAGGTGTCGATGTCGGGGGACGCCGAGGCGATGCGGCCGGCCAGCACCTTCTCGAGATCGACGGGCGTGAAGCCGCCCACGCCGCCCAGGCCGACGAGCACGGGCGCCATCACGGCGTCCTGATAGTCGGCCTCCGTCGCAAGCGAGCTGCCGCCGAAGGCGTAGGCGCTGAACACCACCTGGTCGGCCTTGAAGTCGGTCGGCTTCAGCCACACCTCCATGCCGTTCGACAGCGTGAGTACCGTCACCCCGATCTCGGGAATCTGGCGGCGCCCCGTCACCTTCCCCGGCGCCGGCACGTCCGCGACGAGCGCGCGGCCCGCGGTCTCGTCCACCCACGGCGTCACCGGACCGGCAAAGGCGGCTGCCAGGGCCGTCCGCAGCGTGTCGTCGGTGGGGGCGGCCGCGCCGGCCGACGCCGGGGCCACGCCCAGCACGACGCGGCTCCCTGAGAGGAGGTTCTTGACGGCGCCCGTGAGCTCGTCCGCCGTGACGCCGGCCATGAACGCCTTGACCAGCTCGAACTCGTAGGCGATGCCCGGCGCCGGCTCGCCGGTCAGGAAGTGCCGCACGAGCTCGTTGGCCAGCGAGGGGCTCTCGCTGTTGCCGCGCTCGTTGTAGGCGCGCTCGTAATCGGCCAGCACCGACCGCTTCGCGCGGTCCACCTCCGCCGGCGAGAAGCCGAACTGGGCGGCCCGGCGGGCTTCGCGGACGACGGCGTCGAGGCCTTCCGCGGTCTTCCCCGCCGGCACCTGCGCGCTCAGCTCGTAGATCGCCAGGTTGCGCCCGATCGACGACGTGCCGGAGTCGGCCGCCAGGAATGGGGCGTCGGCCCGGCGCGCCAGCTCGGCGAGGCGCGCGTTCAGCATCTGCGAGGCCAGCGAGCGGACCACCGACGCGCGGTAGGCGCCGGCCGTGCCTTCCGGCTCGGGCGTGCGCTTGAAGGCCGCCGTCACGCTCCACTGCTGCGCTTCCGCGTCCACGACCATCTTCTCGAGCGGCTGAGCGTGCGCCGGCACCCGGCGATCCACGGCCGGAGGCGGCGCGCCCGGCGTCGGCAGGTCGCCGAAGGTGGTGCGCACGAGCCGCTCGGCCTCGTCGAGCGGGACGTCGCCGGCGACCACGACCGCCATGCGGTCCGCGCGGTACCACGTCTTGTAGAAGTCGCGCAGCCGCTCAGGCGGGAACGTCCGCAGGGTCTCGGGCAGCCCGATCGGCAGCCGATCGGCGTAGCGCGAGTTGGCGAACAGCACCGGCAGCTGCTGGTCGGTGATGCGCGAGCCGGCCCCGAGCCGCCCGCGCCACTCCTCGATGACCACCCCGCGTTCCTTGTCGATTTCCTCGGTGGTGAGCAGCGCGCCGCCCGCGAAGTCGCGCAGGGCCAGGAGCCCCTTGGCCACGTAGCCGTCGCGGTCCGTCGGGACGTCGAGCATGTAGATCGTCTCGTCGAACGAGGTCGACGCGTTCACGTGCGGGCCGAAGCGCGCCCCGATCGACTCGAGAAAGGAGACGAGCTCACCCGGGGGGAAGTGCTCGCTGCCGTTGAACGCCATGTGCTCGAGGAAGTGGGCGAGGCCGCGCTGGTCGTCGGCTTCCTCGATGGAGCCGACGTCGACGGCCAGCCGCAGGGACACCCGGTTGGCCGGCCGGCCGTTCCGGCGCAGGAAGTAGCGGAGACCGTTGGGCAGCCGGCCCTCGCGGATCGCCGGGTCGAGCGGCAGCCGCGCGTCGGGGGCCGTGACCACGGCCGGCGCCTGGCGCGGCACGGGAATGGCCGGGGCCGATGTCTGGCCCGCCGGGCGGGACGCCAGCGCGAGGACGCACAGGGAGAGGCCGAGGAGCGCGAACCGGAAGCGTGAGGTCATGGGTGTCCTTCAGACGGCGCAGCGGCGGCCGCGGTTCGTCCCGGGCCGCCTCATCATCCCCCGAATCGTTCGGAGGCGCCGAGGCCCCGCTAGAATCGCCGGGCATGACCGTCACCGTCACACGGCTCGTCCCCCACGTGTCCCTGCCCCGCTACGAGACGCCCGGCGCCGCGGCCTTCGACCTGGCCGCGGCAGCCGACGTCGAGGTGCCACCCCACGGCATCCAGCTCGTGCCCACCGGTCTCGTCGTCCAGGTGCCGGCCGGGTACTTCCTGGCCATCCTGGCGCGGAGCAGCACGCCGCTGAAGCGCGGCCTGATGGTGGCCAACGGCGTCGGGGTGGTGGACAGCGACTACTGCGGCCCTGCCGACGAGGTGAAGATCCAGGTCATCAACGTGACCGACGCGCCGGTGACGATCCGGCAGGGGGATCGGATCGCGCAGGGCATGGTGCTGGCCGCCCCACGGGTCAGCTTCGTGGAAGGCACGGCCGACGGCCCCTCGCGCGGCGGCTTCGGCAGCACCGGGCAGTAGCGGAGGCGCCCGGGCCGCCACGGCCGGACCGTCGCCGGCCGGGCCCGTTGGCTCCGCCGCGCGACCCGATCTAGGATGGCTCCGACCCCGCGGGCGCCTTCATGCCGCGTACGGCGTGAGGGCGCGGGCGCTCGTGCGGCCGTGACCACGGCCCGCCCGCCGAGCCCCGGACCACGCCGACTCCAGCCGCTCCCCGCCTGGTTCGAGTCGGCCGCGCCGCCGCCCTGCGTCATGTTCGATCGCCCGCGCACCACTCGCGGGCGCCGCGTCGCCGACCTCGCCCAACGGGTGCCGGATCGGCGCGGAGGGACGGATGGCCGGATACGAGCGTCGATCGCACGCGGCGGAGCCGCCCCGATGACGGGCGCGGTCCTGGCGCGCTCGGTGGCGTCGCGCCTGGGCGACACCCGCCTCATCGTGGTCGCGAACCGCGAGCCCTACATCCACGTCAAGCAGGTGCGCCGGCAGGGCCTGCTGGGCCGCCTGCTCGGCCGGCCGTCGGACGACGGACTCAGCTGGATGCAGCCCGCCAGCGGGCTCGTGACCGCGCTGGATCCCGTGATGCGCGCGTGCGGCGGCACCTGGGTCGCGCACGGCAGCGGGTCCGGTGACCGCGAGAGCGCCGACGCCGAAGGCCGGGTGGCGGTGCCGCCGGATGCGCCCGCCTACACGCTGCGCCGGGTCTGGCTCTCGGAACCCGAGGAGGACGGCTACTACTACGGCCTGGCCAACAGCGCCCTCTGGCCGCTCTGCCACATCGCCTACGCACGGCCGGTGTTCGACGAGCCCGACTGGCGCCAGTACGTCGAGGTCAACCGCCGGTTCGCCGACACGGTCGTCGACGAGATCGGCGACGGACGCGCGATCGTGTTCGTCCAGGACTACCACTTCGCGCTCCTGCCACGGATGATCAAGGCGGCCAGGCCGGGCGCCGTCGTCTGCCAGTTCTGGCACATCCCGTGGCCGAACGCCGAGGCGTTCCGCATCTGCCCGTGGAAGGACGAGATCCTCGACGGCCTGCTGGGCAACGACCTGCTGGCCTTCCACCTGCAGTACCACTGCAACAACTTCCTCGAGACCGTGGACCGCACGCTCGAGGCACGCGTCGATCGCGAGCACTTCGCCGTCCACCGCGGCGGGCACCGCACCTTCGTCAAGCCGAGTCCGATCAGCATCGACCCGTCGCTGTGGGCCCCGGTGGCGCCCGGCCGCGACTGGGCGCGCGATGTGGCCGCCACCCGGCGCCGCCTGGGCCTGAAGGGCGACGTGCGCCTCGTCATGGGCGTGGACCGGCTGGACTACACCAAGGGCATTCCCGAGCGCCTCACCGCGTTCGAACGCCTGCTGGAACGCCGGCCGGAGTGGCACGGGCGGGTCGTGCTGCTCCAGATCGGCGCGCCGACGCGGGACAGGATCGACCGCTACCGGGCGCTCGGCGACGAGGTCAAGGCGCAGGCGGCCGCGATCAACGCGCGGTTCGGGACCGCGCGATGGACCCCCGTCGTCTACCGCCGCCAGCACCACACGCCGGCCGAGGTCGGCGCGCTCTACCGGGCGGCCGACGTCTGCGTCGTCTCGTCGCTGCACGACGGGATGAACCTCGTCGCGAAGGAGTTCGTGGCGGCGCGCGCCGACGAGGGCGGGGTGCTGGTGCTGTCGGAGTTCACGGGCGCGGCGAGGGCGCTGGCCGACGTGGTCCCCGTGAATCCGTTCGCGCCCGACGAGTTCGCCGCCGCCCTCCACGAGGCCCTCGCCATGCCCGAGGACGAGCAGCGGCGCCGCATGCGCGGGCTCAGGCACGAGGTGCTCTCGCACACGGTGTACGACTGGGCCGGCCACCTCCTGTCGGAGGCCTGCCGGCTCGCGCACGCCCGGTGATGGGAATCGCGCGGCGCGAACGCGCCGCCGGCGCCGCGTCACGCCGCTGCGCCGGCTCGCGCGCGAAGGCACCGAAAGCGGCCGACCGCCGCCGCGGGACCGCCGATCGCGCCGGATCCGTGTGGTATTCTCGCCGGGATCGCATGGGTCCGACGGTATGCGCATAGGCGTCGTCGGCACGGGCAAGATCGGGCAGCTCCGCGCCACGACCGTTCGCGAGCACTCCTCCACACAACTGGTCGCCGTCCACGACGTGAACGCCGAGAGTGCACGGCGCGCGGCGGCCGGCTCCGGTGCGGTGGTGGCCCCCTCGCTCGAGGCGTTCTTCGACGTCCCCATGGACGCGGTGGTCATCTCGACGCCCGTCCACGTGCACGACGACACGTGCCTCACGGCCTTCGCACGCGGCCTGCACGTGCTCGTGGAGAAGCCGGTCACGAACACGGCGGCCAGCACCCGGCGGCTCGTGGACGCCGCGCTCGCCGCGAAGCGTGCGTTCGGCGTGGGCTTCAACCTCCGCTACTACCCCGCCGTGAAGTTCATGCGGGAGGCGATCGCCGAGGGGCGCATCGGCGCCGTGGACCACTTCCGCGTGTTCGGCGGCCACGAGGGGCTGCCGAAGTTCGTGCACGACTGGGAGTACAAGGCCCCGATGTCGGGCGGCGGCGCGATGTGGGACGTGGGCATCCACATGACCGACCTCACGCGCTACTTCCTCGGTGAGATCACCGACGTCTACGGCATCTCGACCAATCGCATCTGGAACGTCCCCGGCTCCGAGGACAACGCGATGGCCGTCTTCCGGAGCCCGGACGGGATCGCCGCGTCGTACCACGCGACCTGGACCGAGTGGAAGGGCTACGGCTTCTTCATCGAGGCCTATGGCGACAAGGGGATGGTCCGCGCGGCGTACGCGCCGATGCGCAACACGCTCATCACGATGGACCGGCCGGGCGGCGCGCCCGCGAAGCAGGAGCGCTACTACCCCGAGATCATCCTGCGCGAGAAGCTCTTCTCGTGGAAGACCACGGCGCTGAAGTCGTTCCGCGAAGAGCTCGACGACTTCCTGGCGCTCACCGCCGGCCGGCGCGACCTGACGATCGCCGACGGCTACGCGGGGCTTCGCGCGGCGGAGGTGGCCGAGGCCGTGCGCGACAGCGCCGTCTCCGGCCAGCCGGTCCGGCTGCCCGTGCTCGGCCGCATGCCCGCATGAGCACCGGGGCCCCGCCCGCCGTCGTGCCCGGCACGATGAGCCTGGTCATCACCATCGTGGACGGCCACGACACGCTGAGGGGGATGCTTCTGGCCCTTCGCGCCCAGCGCGGGGCGCCGCCCCTGCAGATCCTGGCGCCGTACGACGACTCGCGGCCCGACATCGGCGCGATGGCCGGCGAGTTCCCCGAGGTGGAGTTCTTCAGCATCGGCGCCGTCCAGCCCGCCCATCCGATCGCGTCGGCCGGAGGCCAGCACGAGCTCTTCGACCGGCGGCGGGCCGCCGGACTCAAGCGCGCCACCGGCGATCTCGTGGCGATCCTCGAGGACCGGGCGCCGCCGCGCCCGGACTGGTGCGCCACCATGGCGCGCCTCCATGCCGAGCTGCCGCACGCCGTCATCGGCGGCGCCATCGAGAGCGCGTCCGCCGATCGGCTGAACTGGGCGTTCTATGCGTGCGACTTCTCGCGCTACGCCCCGCCCTTCGAGGCCGGCCCGCGCGACTGGGTGTCCGACGTGAACGTCTGCTACAAGCGGCGGGCCGTGGAGCTCACGCGCGATCTCTGGCACACGCGCTTCCATGAGCCCGAGGTGCACTGGCGCCTCATCGAGCGCGGCGAGACGCTGTACCTCACGCCCGAGGCCGTCGTGGACTACACGACGCCGTACACGAGCCTGCTCGGCGTCCTGCCGGAGCGCTTCCAGTGGGGCCGGCTCTTCGGCTACATCCGCGCGAAGAACGTGTCCACCGTCGAGCGCCTGAAATTCATCGCGGCCGGGCCCCTCCTGCCGCTCGTGCTCTTCCGCCGGCACGCCGCGGCGCAGGCCCGGCGCGGGCAGTCGTCGCGCTTCTGGCAGGCCGCGCCCGTCATGCTGCCGCTGCTCATGGCGTGGACGGCCGGCGAAGTCTGGGGCTACGTCACGAGGCGCGGCTAGTGGCCGGCGCGGGCGAGTACGACGCCATCGTCGTCGGGTCGGGCGCCGCCGGCAGCTGGGCGGCCAAGGCGCTCACGGAGCGCGGGCTCTCCACGCTCCTGCTCGAGGCCGGCCGATCGCTGGACCTCGATCGGGACTTTCCGCCGCCGCCTCCGGCCGATCGCTCGAAGCTCCAGCTGATGACGCGCGCCCGGGCGTTCCTCGACGGGCAGCAGATGCAGGCGCGCTGCATGTCGTTCAGCCGCCTGACGCGCCACCTCTTCGTCAACGATCGCGAGAACCCGTACACCACCGAGGCCGGGGCGCCCTTCAACTGGTATCGCGGACGGCAGATCGGCGGGCGCCTCCACCTCTGGGGCCGGAACGCGCTGCGCATCGGGGACGAGCAGCTGCATGCGGCGCGCACGGACGGCGCGGGCCCCGACTGGCCCGTGTCCTACGGGGACCTGGCGCCCTGGTACGAGCAGGTCGAGCGCTTTCTCGGCGTGCACGGCAGTCCCGCGGGGGTCGCGAGCATCCCCGACGGCGTCTACGACCAGCCGCTGCCCCTCACGGGCGCCGAGCGCGGCGTCCTCGATCGCCTGGCCGCCAGCTGGACGGATCGCCCGGCCACCACGTGCCGCATCGTCCGCCACGCGCCGGGGCGGATCCCGCCGCCCATCGTCGCGGCCGGCGCCACCGGGCGGCTCGCGCTCCAGAGCGACGCGGTCGTGTCGAAGGTGCTCACGGGCCCGGACGGCCGTGCCACGGGCGTGGAGTACGTGGAGCGGACCACGAAGGTCCGGCGCCAGGCGCGGGCGCGCGCCGTCGTGCTCTGCGCGTCCACGATCGAGACGCTGCGGATTCTGCTCCACTCCACCTCGCCGGCGCACCCGCGAGGCCTCGGCAACTCGTCAGGGCTCCTCGGAACCGGCCTGACCGACCACGTGATGATCTTCGAAGCCGGACCGCACGCCATCGAAGGCGCGCCCCGGACCGACCCGTACGACTTCGGCGCGCAGTCCGGCATCTACATGCCCAGCTTCCGCAACGCCAATGGACGGCGCGACGCCTCGTTCCTGCGCGGCTACGCGCTGCTCGGCTCGGTGGCCCGCATCGAGCCCGGCTGGTTCTTCATGGCCGTCGGCGAGATGCTGGCCGACCCGGCCAACCGCGTGACGCTCGACCCGGCGGCCGTCGACGCATGGGGCCTCCCCGTGGCGCGCATCCGCTGCGTGCACGGCGAGAACGAGTCCGCCATGGTGCGCGACATGCAGGCGACGCTCAGGGACCTCGCGCGCACATGCGGCCTCGAGGTCGATCACCTGCGCCGCGAGAGCCTGGTGGGCCGCACCGTCTACCAGTTGACGCGCCGCCTCGTCTACACGAAGGAGGGCGCGCTCCTGCCGGGTTCGGCGATTCACGAGGCCGGAGGGGCGCCGATGGGCGCCGACCCGCGGACGTCGGTGCTGAACGCCCGCAACCAGTGCTGGGACGCCCCGAACGTGTTCGTCACCGACTCGGCCGCCTTCCCCACCTCGCCCTACCAGAACCCCGGGCTGACGATCATGGCGCTGTCGGCGCGGGCCGGCCACCATGTCGCCGACGAGTTCGAGTCCGGGCGGCTGTAGACCGGCGGTCAGGCGAGCGACCGCGTCAGGGCCTCGGCCACGCCGACACGCGGCCGCCATCCCCACGCGGCCGTTGCCGCGGCATTCGAGTAGCGCAGGGGCTTGCACCGCGCGGCCAGGCGATCGGGGTGCAGGAGCCCCGGTGTCAGGCCGACCGCCGCGGCTGCCGTTCCGATCGGCGACAGGACTGCCCACGGCAGATCGACGACCAGCGGCGATGGCTGGGCGTGGCGCGCGAGGACGGCGAGGTACTCGCGGCGCGTCGGGAGGTCGTCGTCGACGACGAGGGCAGCCGTCCGCCCGGCGCTCGCCTCCGCGGCAGCCACGAACGCCGCCGCGCAGTTCTCCACGTACGTGATCGGCAGGGCGGCCGCACCGGCCAGCGACACCCAGAGCCGGGGGTGCACGACCAGGCCCAGCTGGTGAAACCACGTCCGCCCTGGTCCGAACACGAGGCCGGGCCGGAGGATGCGCCAGTCGAGTCCCAGTGCCGGGTCCGTCACCGCGGCTTCCTGCGCGCGCTTGGCGCGGATGTACGGGCCCCGGGCCTCACCGCCGTCGTCGAGCGGCGCCCGCTCGTCGAGCACGGCCCCAGCGGCCAGGCGCGTGAGGTCGTAGACGGCCATCGAGCTGGCGAGGACGATCCGGCCCACGCCCGCGCCGGCCATCGCACGCACCAGGTGGCCGGTGGCCTCGACCGTGTCCCGCCGCTGTGCCGCCTCGCCGCCGGTCAGCGAACCCGCGCAGTGCACGACCACGTCCACGCCGGCCAGCACCGCGGTCACGGCCCCGGGCGCGGCGAGGTCGACCGCGGCCTCGACGGCGCCGGCCGGCACGGCTCCCCGCGACGTGCGCACGGACGCCGTCACGCGGTGGCCGCGCGCGAGCGCCGCCTCGACGACGGCACGACCGAGGAAGCCGGCGGCGCCGGTGACGAGGACATGCATGGACGGCAGCCGCGCTGGTCAGGCCGGGGGCGGCGCGGCTATCTTAGCCTGCGACGTCCGCGCGGGTCCGGGCGGTCCCTCATGCGCCGCATCCTCCACATCGACATGGACGCGTTCTACGCGTCGGTCGAGCAGCGGGACAACCCCGAGCTGCGCGGGCGGCCCGTCGCGGTGGGCGGCGCGCCCGACAAGCGGGGCGTCGTGGCGGCGGCCAGCTACGAGGCCCGGGCGTACGGCGTCCGGTCGGCCATCCCCATGTCGAGAGCCGTGCGGCTCTGCCCGTCGCTCGTCATCGTCCGGCCGGACTTCCAGAAGTACCGGCAGGTCTCGCAGCAGGTGTTCGCGATCTTCCGGTCGGTCACACCGCTGGTCGAGCCGCTGTCGCTCGACGAGGCCTACCTCGACGTCACCGAGAACGCCTGGGGCGAAGCGCTCGGCAAGGAAGTGGCCCGCCGGCTCAAGGCCGCCATCCGCGAGACGACCGGCCTCACGGCGTCGGCCGGCGTGGCCCCCAACAAGTTCCTGGCGAAGATCGCCTCGGGCTGGAAGAAGCCCGACGGCCTCACCGTGATCGCGCCGGCGCGCGTCGAGCGCTTCCTCCAGGAGCTCCCCGTGGACGCCCTCTGGGGCGTCGGGCCCGTGACGGCGAAGAAGCTGGCCGAGCACGGCATCACGAAGCTCGTCGAGGTGCGCACGACGCCGCCCGAGACGCTGCGCGCCATCGTGGGCTCGCTGGCCGACTGGCTGAAAGCGCTGGCCGAGGGCAAGGACGACCGCGCCGTGGAGCCCGAGCGCGAGACCAAGTCATCGGGCTCCGAGTGCACCTACGAACACGACCTCACGCGTCTCGACGAGATCCAGGCGGAGATCCGCGAGATGGCGGCCGACGCCGCCGCCTGGCTCGAACGCCGCCAGCTCTACGCGCGCACCGTCACCATCAAGGTCCGATACAGCGACTTCGAGACCGTGACCCGCAGCCACAGCGCCGACCCGACCAGGGACGGCCCCGCGATCGAAGCCCGCGCCATCGACCTCCTGGCGAAGACGGCCGCCGGCGCCCGTCCGGTGCGTCTCCTCGGCGTGAGCGTGCACAACCTGCTGGACACACCCCTGCTGCCCAAGCCGGCCCGCCGCGGTTCGCAGCTGCCGCGGCTGCCGTTCGAGAGTGCCTAGGCGCGCCTCGCCCGGGGCTCGGGCCCCGAGACCCGACCCCTACGGCGTCACCACTCTCACGCGCTTCACCAGCACCTCCTCGACCGGCGCCTCGCCGTTCACGGCGACGCCCTCGATCGCCTTGACGACGTCGATCCCGTCCAGCACCTTCCCGAACACGGTGTACTTGCCGTCGAGGGACTCGGCCCGCGCCGTGACCACGAAGAACGACGTGCTCGCCGAATCGGGTTCGGCCTGGCGCGCCATCGAGACGACGCCGAGGTCATGGGGCTGGTCGTTGAACTCGGCCTTCAGCTGGTGGATCTGGCGCTCCTGGCGGTCCGTCAAGGGCGTCTTGCGGGTGTTCATCATGCCGCCCTGGATGACGAAGCCCTTCACCACCCGGTGGAAGGTCGTGCCGTCGTAGGCGCCCAGGGCCGCGAGCCGCAGGAAGTTGCGGACGTGCTCGGGCGCCTTGTCGGGCGTGAAGCCGATCGTGACGTCGCCGGCCGAGGTCTCGAGCACGGCCTTCACCTGCGCCAGCGCCTCGACCGACTCCGTGGAGAACGGCGGCGGTCCCTCCACCGGCTTGTCGCGGATGACGACGGAGGTCAGCGTGACGGGCTCGAGGGGCACGCCCTTCTCGTCGGCCGCGCCCTCCGAGATCCGCTGCGCGACGCGCAGGCCCTCGTCGACGCGGCCGAACACCGTGTGCTGTCCGTCGAGCGACGGCTGGTCCACGATGCAGATGAAGAACTGCGTGCCACCGCTGTCGGGCCGGCCGGGCACGATCACGGCCGAGACGGCCCCCCGCGTGTGCTTCTCCGTCAGGCCCTCGCGGGCCACGAGGTTCAAGCCGCCCGTCCCGGCCTTGTCGCGCGTGGCCGGAGCCTTCGTGAGCGGGTCGCCGCCCTGGACGATGCCCTGCCGCACCACGCGGTGGAACGTGGTGCCGTCGAAGCCGCCCTCGCGCGCCGTCTTGATGAAGAGTCCCACGTGGTTCGGCGCGTGCTCGGGCAGGAGGTCGATCACGATCTCGCCGAGTGTGGTCGTGAGCACGGCCTGCTTGCCCTGCATCTCGTCCAGCCCGAGCGGCGTGACGAAGGGCGCGGGCGCCGCCGGCTTCGCCTGCGCAGGCCGCGGCCGCGCGGGCGCCTGTGCGAAGACGGACGGCGTGTCGGACGCGACCACCGTCAGCACCAGTCCCACCATCAGTCCCCACGCGCGCATCGTTCGTCCCTCCGTTCGGCGATTGTAGTGCCCCTCGACACGCGGTCCCAGCGCCGGTCCCCGCCAACGTCGCGGCGCGGCGAACCGTCGCGCGGGACGTCGCGTCCAACCCGCCGATTGCCACCCGCGTTGGGGTGGCGCCCTGCACCACGGCGAGGAGGGAGAGGCGGGAGGAACATCCCATGCCGCTCCGCGCCGTCGCGATCGCCGTCCTTGCGCTGTGCCCGATCTGGTTCACGCGGGCCCACGCGTTCACGCTCGACACGCTCCGCCCCCAGGGCGAGGTGATGCAGCGCTGGCTGCAGATGGCCGTGTCCACGTCGGCGACGGCCGCCGCCCTCGCGAATCGCATCGCCGACGGCGACGTCATCGTCTACCTCGACATCCGCCGCGACCTGCCGGCTGGCGTCGCCGCGCACCTCACATGGATGGCGGCCACGCCGACGGGACGCATCGTGCGCGTGTCGATCCGTCCCGGCCAGCGCCGGCAGGACGCCGTCGGCTTCATCGCCCACGAGCTGCAGCACGTGGTCGAGCTCATCGAGCATCCGGACGTGCGATCCGCCGCGGACCTCGAGGCGCTCTACACGCGCATCGGCCACCGGAACGACCGGACCAGCCGCCGCTGGGACACCGAGGCCGCGATCGAAGCCGGCGACGTGGCGCGACTCGAAATGCTGGCCTCCCTCGACCGGCCCGGCGAACTCGCGGCGCTCAGGGCAGGAACGTAGCGATGTCCCCGATCGGCTTGCGCGTGATGTCGGGCACGCGGGCGTCCGCGGCCGGGTGGCCCACCACCAGGAGCAGGAAGGCGCGTTCGTGCGCCGGGCGGCCGAGCAGCTCGTTCAGGAAGCCCATGGGGCTCGGCGTGTGCGTGAGGCTCACCAGGCCCGCGGCGTGCACGGCCGCGATGAGCAGGCCCGTGGCGATGCCGACCGACTCGGTCGCGTAGTAGTGCTTCACGACGCCGCCATCCGGCGCGACGCCGTGCGGCTGCACGAAGATCGCGATGAGCCACGGCGCCCGTTCCAGGAACGGCTTCTCGGCGTCGGTTCCGAGGGGGGCGAGCGCGTCCAGCCAGGCCTTGGGCGCGCGGTGCGCGTAGAACTCGCGCTCCTCGTCCTCCGCCGCAGCGCGAAGGCGTCGCCTGAGGTCCGCGTCTTCGCTGCCGACGGCGACGAAGTGCCACGGCTGGAGGTTCGCGCCGCTCGGCGCGCTGCCGGCGGCCTGCAGGCACTGCTCGATGACGGCGCGGGGCACGGGCTCGTCGGAGAAGTCGCGGACGGTGCGCCGCCGGGCCACGTGCTCGGCGAAGGCCCGGGCGCGCGCGAGCGACTCCTCGGGCGTCAGGCGCAGATGGTCGAGGGGACGCTGGGAGTGGGACATGTGACGGGACGCGCTCACTGGCGATCGCGCGCGCGGTAGAGCTGTTTGAGGGAGCGCGCGACGGTCTTGGCCTGGGCCCGCTCCACGACGCGCTCGCGGACGTCGAGACGTGCGTTGAGCGATCGCGCCTCGGCCTGGAGCTTGTGGAAGCTCTCCAGCCGTGCGCTGTCGAGCCGGCCCTCTTCCACCGCCTGGCGCACCGCGCAGCGCGGCTCGGTCAGGTGGCGGCAGTCGGAGAACCGGCAGTCGGCGCCGATCTGCTCGATGTCCTCGAAGCTCGTGTCGGCCGCCTCCGGCGCGGTCCAGAGCTGCAGTTCGCGCATCCCCGGCGTGTCGATGAGGAGGCCGCCCCCCGGCAGGAGCACGAGCTGCCGGTGGCGGGTCGTGTGGCGGCCGCGCGAATCCGACGGCCGGACCTCGCCGGTGGCGAGCAGATCGTGGCCGATGAGGTGGTTGATCAGCGTGGACTTCCCCGCGCCGGAGCTGCCGAGCAGCGTGCCCGTCCGGCCGGGCGCGATCGCGCGGCGCACGTCGTCCACGCCCCGGCCGTCGCGGACGCTCACGGCCCACACGTCGTGTCCGGCGGCGACGGTGAGGCACTCGGCGAGGGGCTCCGTGACGTCGTCCACGAGATCCGCCTTGGTGAGCAGCACGATCGGCGTCGCCCCGCTCTCGGCCGCGAGCACGAGATAGCGCTCGAGACGCCGCGGGTTGTAGTCGCGGTCGAGTCCCATCACGATGAACACGTCGTCGATGTTGGCGGCAACCACCTGCTGCAGGGTGAGCTCTCCGGCGGCCTTCCGCGAGAACTGGCTGCGGCGTGGCAGAATCGCCTCGATCGTGCCCGTCTTCTCGCCCGGCGTCAGCCGCACGGCCACCCAGTCGCCCACCGCCGCCAGGGCGTGGCGTCCCGCCGCTTCATGGCGCAACCGCCCGGCGTGCTGGGCCGTGACGTCGCCCGAGGCGGTCACCAGGCGGAGCATGTGGTTGAACTCGATCGCGACGCGGGCGGGCGCCAGGCCGGCCTCGGCGTGCGGCGCGAACGCCGCCGCCCACCGCGCGTCCCAGCCGTACGGCGCGAGCGCGTCGATCGACGCGTCGCCGGCGCCCGTGGGATCCGCGCTGGAGGAGGCTTCCCCCGACATCGCCGTAGTGTCCCGCGTCTGGCGACCCCTGACAAGGGGAGCCGGCGGCCGGCGGAGGCGCGCACCATGAGCGATCAGCTGTACCTCTTCGGCGCGCCCGATCCACCGCCCGCCGAGCCCCACCCCGTCGACCGGCAGCTCGCCGATCGCCACGCGCGCGGCCAGGCGCTGGCGGCCCGCCTGCCCGAGGCCCTGGCCTTCGGCACCAGCTCGTGGACCTTCCCGGGCTGGGCGGGGCTCGTGTACCCGCGTGGTCTCACCGGCGCGGCGCTCGGACGCGAGGGGCTCCGTCACTACGCCCGGCATCCGCTCCTCCGCACGGTGGGGATCGATCGGTCCTACTACGCGCCGATGCCGCTGGACGATCTCGCCGCGTACGCCGACGCCTTGCCGGACGGCTTCCTCGCATGCATCAAGGCGCCGGCGTCGGTGACCTCGCGCGTGCTGCCGTCGTTCGGCGCCGCACGCGATCAGCGGCCGGCCGACAATCCGGACTTCCTGTCCGTGGACCGGCTGGTCGCCGATCTCCTGGAGCCGCTCGCCGCCGGGTTCCTCGCCCACAGCGGCCCGATCGTGCTCGAGTTCCCGCCGGGCGCGCGGGCCAGGGACCAGGCGCCCCCGGCGTTCCTCGAGCGGCTCGACGTCTTCCTGGAGTCCCTGCCGCGGGAGTTCCAGTACGCGGTGGAGATCCGCGATCGGGCGCTGCTCCTCCCCGAGTACGCGGCCCTCCTCGCGCGCCGCGGCGTGGCGCACACCTACAACTACTGGTCCGCGATGCCGATGCCGCTCGCGCAGGCAGCGGTCGTCTCGCCGGAGGACCAGCCGTTCCTGATCACGCGCCTGCTCCTGAAGCCGGGCACGTGGTACGAGGACCAGCGGGATCGCTTCACGCCGTTCAACCGGCTGGTCGAGCCCGACGAGCCGATGCGCGACGAGGTGGTCGAGCTGACGCGCCGGGCGCTCGCGCGCGGCCGCAAGGTCTACGTCCTCGTCAACAACAAGGCCGAGGGGTCGTCGCCGCTCACGGTCGAGGCGTTGGCGGCACGCATCGCCGCCGCGCTCGACGGCGACGCCGCCAGGCAGGCCGGGCCGATCGCCGATCCCGACGGCAGGCCCCCCGCCCCCGGCGCCCGGGACTGACGCCGCTCAGGCGCCGTGCCGGGAGGCCAGCCACGCCGTGGCCGCCGACGCGAAGCGGTCGTCCCAGTCGTGGCCGCCGTCGAACTCGCACACCGACACGTCAACGCCGGCCTCGCGCAGGCAGGCGAGGTCCGCGGCGAGCCTGTCGGCCGGATACCACGAGTCACGGGTCCCGCGGCCGACCAGCACCGGCGGCAGGCGCGACGCCGATGACGCGACGTCGGGCGGCACGTCGCCTCCCAGCGCGATGACGCCGCGGCACGCGTCGCCGAGCGCGAGCGCCGCGCGGTAGGCCTGGGCCACGCCCTGCGAGAAGCCGACGACCACGTGCGCGGACTGGGCGGGATAGGCGTCGGCCACGGCCTGTCGCACCGCCTCCGCGTAGGCGACGTTGTCCGCGATCGCCAGCGTGCGGTCCTCGCGCGTCATCCACGAGGCCACCACGTCCTGCATCCTCGAGTAGAAGCGGTGCAGGCCCTGCACGCTCACCCGCAGCCAGGCGTGATCGGGATCGATACGCGCCAGGTCCGGCATCAGGACGGCCGCCGACTGGGCGTACCCGTGGAAGCCCATGAGCACGGGAAACGGCCCGTCACCGGCCGGCACGTCGACGAGGTAGCGGCCGTGCGTGGGCGTCTGGATGGTGTGCGGAATCATCGGGAGGTGCCTGTGCCGGCCGCGGCGCCGCGCGGCGGCGGTTCGGGCCCGTCGGTCGCCGGTCTCGCGGCGTCGCGGCAGCAGAGCCGCTACTATAGCGGTCCCCCGACGCGCCATGCCACCGACCGCGATCGAGATCCCGACCCCCGATGGCCCCCTGCCCGGCGAGTGGTTCCCCGCCGCCTCGCCCGGCCGCGTCTGCCTCGTGTTCGCGCACGGGGCCGGCGCGGGCCATCGCAGTCCGTTCATGCGCCGGCATGCGGCGCTCCTCGCGGAACGGGGCGTGCCGGTGCTGACCTTCGACTTCCCGTACCTGGCGCGCGGCAGGAAGGCGCCCGATCGCCCCCCCGTGCTCCTGGCGGCGTTCCGCGCGGCGGTGGACGCAGCGCTCGTTGCGGGAGCGTCGCCCGCCGGCATCGTCGCCGCCGGCAAGTCGATGGGTGGGCGCATGGCGACGCACCTGGCGGCGGATCCCGAGGCGTGGACGGCGTCCCGGCCGCTCCTGGGCGTCGTGGCGTACGGCTATCCCCTGCGCCCGCCGGGTGGCGGCGGCAGCGACCGGGTGTCTCACCTCGCCCGCCTCGCGGTGCCCGTGCTGGCCGTGCAGGGGACGCGCGACCCGTTCGGGGGCCCGGACGACGTGCGGCGCGCGGCAGCCGACGCCGGGACCTCGCGACTCACCGTCCGCGACGTCCCGACCGGCGATCACTCGCTCAAGGTGCTCGCCTCCGCCGGCACGCGCCAGCCCGCGGCCGAGGCGGCCATCGCCGACGACGTCGCCGCCTGGGTGGCCGCGCTCGTCCCGGGGGCCACTCCACCCGCCGGCTGAAACAATCCCCGGCGCCAGTCCCGTCTAAGCCGCCATGTCGATAGTGGCCGACGCCCGTCACGGGATGCGCCTGCTCGCCAAGGCGCCGCAGTTCGCCGTCGTCTCCGTGCTGTCCCTCGCCCTGGGCGTGGCCGCCAGCACGACCATCTACAGCCTGGCGGACGCCCTCCTGGCCGTGCCCGACGGCGTCCGGGACGCCGGCCGCGTCGTGGACGTCGGGCGCGCGAACGAGGGCCGCGGCTTCGACAACATGTCGCACCCGGCCTTCGAGTACCTGCGGGCCCACACGACGACGTTCGAGGGCCTGGCGGCCGCCGACATGGGCGGGCGCCCGCTGGGCCTGACGATCGGGGCGTCCAGCGAGCGCGTGTTCGGCGCGGTCGTGTCCGCCAACTACTTCGAGGTGGCCGGCACGCGCCCGGCGCTCGGACGCTTCTTCCGCGCCGACGAGGACGCGGTGGCGGACGCGCGCCCCGTCGTGGTGCTCACCCACCGCTTCTGGACGCGCCGGCTCCACGCGGATCCGGACGTCCTCGACAGGCCGCTGCGGCTGAACAACCGTGAGTTCGCGGTGGTCGGCGTCGCGGAACCCGGGTTCGAGGGCACGACGTTCATCGGCACCGACCTGTGGATGCCGATGGCGATGGTGGCCGCCGCGCGCGGCCTCGAGTCGTCGGCCCTGCTCACGAATCCGCGCGCGGTGTGGCACATGGCGCTCGGACGCCTGAAGCCCGGCGTGTCGCGGGCGGCCGGGCTGGCCGAGTTGAACACGCTCATGGCGCAGTACCTCCAGGCCACGCCCGAGGCCAACCAGCGCCACACCGTGGCCGTCGCGCCGACGGGGCGGGTGCCGGGTCCCATGCGGACGCCGTTCCTGGTGTTCGTCGGGGCGCTCTTCGCGCTCACGATCGCCTTCGGCGCCGTGGCGTGCAGCAACGTCGCCGGGCTGCTCCTGGCGCGCGCGGCCGCGCGGCGCCGCGAGATGGCCACCCGCCTGGCCATGGGCGCGAGCCGCCGGCAGTTGGTGACCCAGTTGCTGACCGAGACCGCCGTGCTCTTCCTGGCCGGTGGGCTCGTGGCCATCCCGCTGACCATCGCCGGCATCCGGCTGATCGAGACGCTGCTGCCGGCCGCGCTCCCGGTGGCCATCAACCTGCCCGTCGGCATGAACCCGCGCGTGTTCGGCTTCGCCCTGGGCGTGTCGCTGGTCACGGCCGTAGTGTTCGGACTCGCGCCGGCGCGCCACGCCCTGACGGTGGACCTGGCGCCGCTCCTGCACGGACAGGCCTCCACCGGCGATCGCCGGCGTCGGCGGACGCGGCAGGTACTGGTGGCCGCGCAGGTGGCGCTCTCGCTCATGCTCGTCGTGACGGCCGGCCTCTTCGTGCGCACGCTCGTGAACGCCTCGCAGGTGGACCCCGGGTTCTCGACCGACGACATCATGCTGGCGTCGGTGGACGTCTCGCTCTCCGGCTTCCACGGACCGGCCGCGATCGATCTGGTGGAGCGGATGCGGTCGCGCCTGGCAGGCCTGCCGGGCGTGGAGTCTGTGGCCGCGGCCCGCATGATTCCCCTGCAGGGCAGCCGGTTCGGCCTGGGCGACCTGCGGGTGCCCGGCTATCAGGGGCCGGCGGGCGACGACCGGATCGACGCCGACTGGGACGTCGTCTCGCCCGGGTACTTCGAGACGATCGGCATGCCGGTGGTGGAGGGCCGGGCCTTTGGCGCGGCCGACGACGCCGGCGCGGCGAAGGTCGCCATCGTGAACGAGAGCTTCGCGCGGCGCGCCTGGCCGGGACGGCCGGCCATCGGGCAGCGCGTGCTGCAGATCGATCGCACCACCGAGGTGCCGCTCGAGATCGTCGGCGTCGCCGCCGATGCCAGGACGCACTACATCAGCGAGGCGGCCGAGCCCTTCATCTACGTGCCGCTCGCGCAGTCGGCCGTGAACGACGTCACGTTCTACGTGAAGCACGCGCCCGGCCGCGCGCCCGGCGCGGAGCTGGGCGCGGCCATCCGCCAGGTGGACGCGAGCGTGCCGCTGCTCCTCCTGCAGGGGTTCGACGAGGCCGTGGGGCTGGGCCTCCTGCCGCAGCGCCTCACCGTGTGGGTGGCGGCGCTGGCGGGCACGGCCGGGGCGGGCCTTGCCGCGTTCGGACTCTACGGGCTCATGGCGTACCTGGTGACCGAGCGCGGACGCGAGATCGCGATCCGCCTCGCGCTCGGCGCCTCCACCGGGGACGTCCGGGGCCTGGTGCTGCGCGACGCCCTGTGGCTGGGCGGCCTCGGCGCTGCCGCGGGCGTGGCCCTGGCCGCGGGCGTCGGCACGCTGCTGCGCTCGCAGCTCGTGGGCGTGGACGTCGTGGACGCCGCCAGCTACGGCGGCGCGGTGGCGCTCTTCGCCGCCACGCTGGGACTGGCCGCCTGGGTCCCGGCACGCCGTGCGGCGCGGACCGACGCGGCGGCGGCGTTGCGGGCGGAGTAGAGCCGGGGCTCGGGTCCCGGGGCTCGAGGAGCGACCGGGTCACCGAAAATCGTGCGACTCGACGGCCATGGACGACAGGAGGCCTTCCAGGCGCTGCATGCGTTCGGCCTTGATGGCGGTGACGCCGTCCTGCACCTGCAGCCAGCCTTCCACCAGCAGGAACGGCGACTCGACCACGATGGTCTTGTCGCGCGCGTAGACGTCGGGGCGCACGATCACGTTGGAGATGCCGGTCTCGTCCTCGAGCGTGAGGAACACGAAGCCCTTCGCCGTGCCCGGGCGCTGCCGGGTGATCACCATGCCCGCCGTGCGCACGCGGCGGCCGCTCTTCACCGCCGGGAGGTCGATGGCCCGGAGCACGCCCTTCATCGACAGCTCGTGCCGCCGGAAGGCCATCGGGTGCGGCCCCACCGTGAGCCCCGTGCCCGCGTAGTCCGCCACCAGGCGCTCGCCCGGGGACATGGGGGGGAGGGGGCTCAGAAGCCGGGGCTCGAAGAGCCGGGGCTCGGGGCCCGGGTCTCGGGTCTCGGGGATGGCGTCGGCGCTCGCCGCGCCGACCTCAGCGTGCTTGAAGGACAACAGGTCAGCGCGATCGGCGCTGACACGATTCTCGGGACCCGGGCCCCGGCCCCCGAGCCCCGGCTCTTCTTCAGCGAAGAGCGCCCCCGCAGGCCGCACGACCCGTTCCACCTGCCACAACGCGCTCCGCCGGTCGTAACCCAGCGAGTTCAGGGCGCCGACTTCGGCCAGCACGGTCACTTCGTCGCGGCGCATGCCGGTCGAGCGCAGCAGGTCCTCGATGGACCGGAAGCGCCGCCCTCCGGCGCTCTCGGTCCACTGGTGCGAGCAGACAGCGCAGAACAGAGACACGGGCAGCAATCGGGGACCGGGGACCGGGGACCGGGAAGAACGCCCATCCGCGTGTCCCGCTGTCACGCTGCCGCTTCCGCTGGGGACATGTCCGGCGCCATATGAGGAGGGGGGCTCGGCGACGCGCAGGGACGACACGCTGCGTCCATCCGTGGTCTCGAGCATCGAGGGGTCGTCGTTGCCGCACTTCGGGCACCGCAGCGGCGGAGGCTCGGCGCGCTTGGCGCTGGGGCGCACGCCGCCGAGGTCCTCGCGCGGTCGTGCCTGGTCCCTGGTCCCTGGTCCCTGGTCCCTGCGCCGCGACGCGATCATCTGCCCGACGTCCGCGCGCAGGCCGGCCACGAAGCGCAGGCCCAGGCGGATCGAGCCGTCCACGTCCACCCGGCAATCCCAGTCGGACTCCTGTACGTCGATGGGGGCGAAGCGCACGCCGCGACGCTGCGCGTCCTTCACGAGCGTGGCCGGATGGTAGAACCCCATCGGCTGGTTGTTGAGGAGCGCGGTGTAGAACGCCGCCGGGTAGTGTGCCTTGAGATACGCGCTGGCGTAGGCGATGAGCGCGAAGCTGGCCGCGTGCGACTCGGGGAAGCCGTAGAGGGCGAAGGAGCCGATCGACAGGACGATGCGATCCGCCACCTCGCCCGAGATGCCGCGCTCGGCCATGCCCGCGCGCAACTGCACCTCGATGGCCTTCATGCGCTTCTCCGAACGCTTGAAGCCCATCGCCCGCCGGAGGTCCTCGGCCTGTCCGCCGGTGAAGCCCGCCACCACCATGGCCATGCGCAGCAGCTGCTCCTGGAAGAGCGGCACGCCCAGCGTGCGCTTCAGCACCGGCTCGAGCAGCGGATGGTCGTAGACGATCGGCTCGCGCCCGGCGCGGCGATCCAGGTACGGATGCACCATCTGCCCCACGATGGGCCCCGGCCGGATGATGGCCACCTGCACGACGAGGTCGTAGAAGCACGCCGGCTTGAGGCGCGGCAGCGTCGCCATCTGGGCGCGGGATTCGACCTGGAAGAGGCCGACGGTGTCGGCGGTCTGCAGCATTCTCCAGACCGCCGGGTCGTCGGGAGGCAAGTGCGCCAGGTCGACTCGGTCGGGTCTCGGGGCCCGGGGCTCGGGGCCCGGGATAGTGTCGCCGTTCGTCGCGGCGACCTGCCTTTCTCCAGAAACATTGAGGCCGACGCGTTCAACGTCGGCACCGATGTCCCGGGACCCGGGACCCGGTTCCCGAGCCCCGGTATTGATGATCGCCAGCGCGTCCTGCAGCGCGGCCATCATGCCCAGGCCGAGCAGGTCCACCTTGATGAGGCCCATGTCGGCGCAGTCTTCCTTGTCCCACTGCACCACCACGCGGCCGGGCATGCTGGCGTTCTCGAGCGGGACGACCGACGAGAGCGCGCCCTGGCTGATGACCATGCCGCCGGAGTGCTGGCCCAGGTGCCGCGGCAGGTCCTGCATCTGCTGCCAGAGCGTCGCGAAGTGGACGACCTGCGGCTGCTGCGCGTCCACGCCCACGGCCTGCATGTTCCTCGCGAGCGAGTCGTCGGCGTCCTGGAACTCGAAGTTGTGCATCACCTTCGCCAGGCGGTCGATCTGCGTGGGGTCGAGGTTCAGGGCCTTCCCCACCTCGCGCGCGGCGCTCTTGCCGCGGTAGGTGATGACGTTGGCGGTCATGGCCGCGCCGTGCTGGCCGTACTTCTCGTACACGTGCTGGATGACGCGTTCGCGGCGGTCGCCGCTCGGCAGATCCAGGTCGATGTCGGGCCACTCGCCACGCTCCTCCGAGAGGAAGCGCTCGAAGAGCAGCTCCATCCCCACCGGGTCCACGGCCGTGATGCCCAGGCTGTAGCAGACGGCGCTGTTGGCGGCCGAGCCGCGGCCCTGCACGAGGATGTCGTGCTGGCGGCAGAAGTTCACGATGTCCCAGACGATCAGGAAATAGCCGGCCAGGTCGAGCTTCTCGATGAGGGTGAGCTCGCGCTCCACCTGGGCGCGCGCCTTGTCGTGATACGGCCGGTAGCGGCCGCGCGCGCCGACGTCCGTGATCTTCCGGAGGAACGACGCCTCCGTGTCGCCGGGCGGCACCGGATACCGCGGGAAGCGGTAGCCCAGATCCTGCATGGTGAACTCGAGCCGCTCGGCGAGCTCGAGCGAGGCGGTGACGGCCCCGGGCAGGTCCTCGAAGAGCCGCACCATCTGCGCGGGCGCCTTCAGGTACCGCTCGGCGTTGGCCACGAGCCGGCGGCCGGCGAGGGCGAGCGTGCTGTGCTCGCGGATGCAGGTGAGGACGTCGTGCAGGGGGCGCTCGGCCTGGGTGGCGAAACGCACGCCGTTGGTGGCCAGCAGCGGCACCCGGAACGCCTCGGCCAGCGAGACGAGCATCTCGTTGTCGTAGGTCTCGTCACGCTGCAGGTGCCGCTGCACCTCCACGTACACGTGCTTCCGGCCGAAGATGCCCACCAGCCGATCCAGCAGCCCGCCCACGCCGTGCCGTTCGGTCTGCAGCAGCGAGCGACCGGCCAGGGCCACCAGGCCGTTGACGTGCCCGTCGAGGTCCTCGAGGGTGAGCGCGCCCTCGCCCTTCGGCGCGCGCAGCTTCATGCGCGTGATGAGGCGGCAGAGGTTGCGGTAGCCCTCGGGGGAGGAGACGAGGACGGGGAGGACATAGCCGGGGCTTGGGTCCCGGGGCCCGGGTCCCGGTTTTCCGAGCCCCGGCCGTCCCACCGTCAGTTCCGCGCCGATGATGGGACGGAGGCCGGCGGCCTTCGCGGCCTTGTGGAAGCGGGGGGCGCCGTAGAGGCCGTCGCGATCGAGCAGCGCCACGGCGGGATAGCCGAGCAGCGCCGCGCGCTCGACGAGCGGCTCGGGCAGCGACGCGGCCCGGAGGAAACTGAAGGCGGAGGAGGTGTGGAGTTCGACGTACACAACGGGGCTCGGGGCTCGGGTCCCGGGGCTCGGGAACACCCGCGCATGTCACGCGGCGTTCTGTGGCTTCTCAAGCGCATGCACGAGAGCCATCACGAGTTGGCCCGTTTCGCGTGCGTATCGGACAACGTCCTGCGTAGATGACTCGTTCGTGTATTCCAGACGAATCGCGAGCGCAAGGTGTGTCTCGACTTCTGCCAAGGACCCGAGTGCGATGTTGAGATGGTTTACGTAGGCTTGACGAGTAAGGCGGCCATGCCCTTCTGCAATGTTCGACGGGATTGATACGACCGCTCGACGCATCTGGTGTGTCGGTCCGAATAATTCCTGCCTGGGTAAACGCTCGCTGATGCGATACACCTCCACTGCCAGTGTCATGGCGCGCTTCCATGCGTCGAGATCGCGATACGAGCGAATCGTGGCCATCGTGTCACTCCCGGAACCCGAGCCCCGGGACCCGAGTCCCGCCTAATCGAACGTCCCCTCCACGAACCACTGCCCGGCGTCGCGCTCCAGGAAGACGCGGCAGGCCACGCCGTCGGCCAGGAGCACGTCCCACTCGTCGCGATCCCAGGCGGTGGCGCGCGCAGATGGTGGCGATCCCGGTGTGTCACCGGGCGGCCGGTCCCACCAGTGGCCCGATGTCCGCCACGGGCCGGCGCACTCGACGATGGCGCCGCCGCTCAGGCCCCGGCGATCGGGCAGGAGCCGCACGGGCCGGCCGTCCTGCACCGTGACCCGTGCCGGCACGGGGAGGCGGAAGCGGCGGAAAGCAACGGAACAGCCGGGGCCCGGAAAGCCGGGGCCCGGGGCTCGGGGCTCGGGACTCGGCTTTTCAGGCCCCGGCGTTCCTGGCCCGAAGGGCCGCATGGCGAACGCCCCCGGCCGCCACGAGTCCACGAGCGCGGGCGAGCCGACGTGCGACTCGCCCATGAGCGCGGAGAGGCGGGCGATGAGCGTGGACACCTGCTCCGGCGAAGGCTGGGCCCGCTCTATGAGCGACCACTGCACGACGCGGCCCGGGGTGGGCTCGACGTGGACGGTCACGCGGTCGATGGCAGCCGACGGCGGATGCGATTCCAGATCCAGCAGGATGAGCGTCCGCAGCGTTTTTGGATCGCGCATGGGGGCCGGCAGTTGCAGCGTGCGGGAGTGGATCTCACGTGTCGTGAGGTGCAGGTCCGTCGTGAGCACCGCGGCGCCCCGGTCCGCGCGCTCCAGGCGCACGGCGAGCGGTTCCAGCACCCGGCCCAGCACGAACGACAGGGGCTCCAGGCCTTCCACCGGCCACTCGAGTTCGAGCGACGCCGCGAACGGTTCCTCCGGTACGAGCGGCACGATGGGCGCCCGATCGTCGCCGTGGGCGGCATGCCACCATCGGGGCCCGAGCGGACCGAGCCGCGTCGCCACCTCGTCGGCCGGCAGCGCCGCCAGCTGGCCGAGCGTGCGGATGCCCCAGCGGCGCAGCACGTCGAGGGCCTGTCCCACGCGCGCTCGCGCGGCGTCGGCGGCCCGGCGCGACCCGCCGGACATCTGCACGCGTCCGCGCACGTGACGGCGCGTCTGCTGGCCCTGATGCGTGTTTCGCGGATGCGCCCAGCCCGCCGGCACGTCGGCCGCGGCCGGCGTCGGCTGATCGGCCATGTCGCCCGTGCTCTCCCACTGGCTCAGCGTGGCCACGGGCAGGACCGCCAGGAGCCCGAGGGCGTCAGGCAGCGTGGCCGCCACCGTCACGCCGGGGCGGCCCAGCGCCAGGAGCGACGCGGCCGTGTGCGTGGGCGCCACGGCCAGCCGCACGGAGCCAGCGTCCACGAGCGCGCGGCGCATGTGCTCGGCCACGTCGCGCGGACCGCCGAAGAGACGTTCCACGCCGGTCAGGTCGCACAGCACGACGCGGCCGGTCATCTCGACGCGTGGAGAAAACGACTGCGCGACCCGCACCAGCGTTCCCACCGGTGCGGTCACCGACACGAGGGCGGCGAACATCGACGGTCTCCCCGCGCCTCAGCGCTCGGCCCACAACCGATCGACGCGCGGCTCGGCGGCCAGCGGCACCCGGCCCACCACGTGCCGGCGCGACGACGACACGCGCACGTCGAAGCGGAGCCCGTCGAACCGGCGCGCGCGCGGACGGTCGCCCCGCCAGGCCACGCGCGTGGTGACCGCGTCCTTCGCCCGCCGCCCCTGCGGCGACACGGCCGGCGCCGCTTCGGGCGCCTGCACGTTCAGCGTGATCCCGCCAGCGCTGCGCGCCAACGGCTCGGGCGCGAGGAGCACGCACGTGCTGTCGCTGCCCTCGATGATGCGCTGCACGCGCAGCCACGTGGTGTACGGAATCCGTCGGAGTGCCGTCGTGGGTACGTCGGCCATGTCGAGCACCACCACCTGGCAGACGCCCGACTGCAGCACCAGGTTGAGCGCCTTCAGCGCGCGGTCGAGCGTGCGCTCCACCATCGTGCCCGGCCCCTCCACCGTTCGCACGCCCGGCAGCCACACCGGGTCCACGGCGCATGCGGTCTTCGAGATGGCCTGGCCGCGCACCCACAGGAGCCGATCGAGATCGATGCCGCAGGCCACGGCGGATGCCGGATCGAACCGGTCGAACGTGTCCACGAGGGCCACCGTGTCGCCCCGGCGGGTGGCCGCGGCCATCCACTGCCAGACGAGGGTGGTCCGTCCGGACGACGCCGGACCCACCACCTCCGACAACTGCCCTTCCGGGAGCCCGCCCTGGAGATAGGCGTCGAGGGCCTGCACCTCGAAGGGCACCCCGGCCGGCGGAGGCCCGGACGGCCGGGACGTGGTGAGCGTGCGGTCGAGCTTCCGCGCGCGCAGCAACGATTCCACGCTGGCACGGGCCACCGATTCCGCAGGGACCGGCACCGGCGAATCGACGCGAAGAGAGACGGCAGCTGGGCTCATGGTGTTTTCGCCTTTTGTTCGCAAGCGCGATGATAGCGAATTTAAAGCGAAAGTCAAGACCCGATACCCGGGGCTCGGGGACGAGCGTCGCCGCAATACCCGGAACCCGGAACCCGAGCCCCGGGCCCCGGGCTTTCCCGCTCTACCCCAACCGTGTACCCTGTCCGCCCATGAAGCACCCACTCGCGGCGGCCCTGCTCCTCGTGATCGGCTTCGCGGCCGGCGCGGCCACGACGCATACGCTCAGCGCGCAGGCCTCGGGCCGCGTATTCGAGCTGCGCACCTACACGGCGCCCGAGGGCAAGCTCGGGGATCTCCACGCCCGCTTCCGGAACCACACGCTGCGGATCTTCGAGAAGCACGGCATGACGAGCGTGATCTACCTGGCGCCCATGGACGCGCCGGCGTCGGAGCACCAGCTCGTGTACCTGCTGGCGCACAAGAGCCGCGAGGCAGCCAAGGCCAGCTGGGAGGCGTTCCAGAACGATCCCGAGTGGAAGAAGGTCTCGGCCGAATCGCAGGTGAACGGGCGCATCGTGAGCAAGGTGGACTCGGTGTTCCTCACCGCCACCGACTACTCGCCCATGAAGTGAGGCCGCGCATGACCCGCCGCCCCGCCCTCCGCTGGCTCGTTCACGGCACGCTCGCCTCGGCGGGCCTGCTCACGATCGCCCTGGCCGCCACGGGACAGACGCCGCAGCCGGCCGACGACCCGCGCTTCACGGGCCTCTCGACCGTCCTCGACGCGAAGGACCTGAGCGCCGCGCGGCGGCGCTTCGAGCCCGGCGCGCGCTCGGCCTGGCACAGCCACGACAACGGCCAGCTGCTCTACGTGGAGCGCGGACGCCTGCGCACCCAGAAGAAGGGCCAGACGGTGAAGGAACTGGGCGTCGGCGAGTCCGATTACACCGGACCGAACGTCGTGCACTGGCACGGGGCCGCCGCCACCACGGAGCTCATCCAGGTGAACGTCGGCTTCGGCGGCGAGACGCGCTGGATGCAGAAGGTCACCGACGCCGAGTACCAGGGCAAGTAGCCCTTCGGGGCGGCGGCGAGCCAGGCCTCGACTGCCGCCACGCTCTCGGCGGGCGGGTTCGCGGCGTCCCGCCAACGGTTTCGTGGGCGAAAATGTGCGCACCCGCGTCCGGTCCAAGTAAGATCGGGCGGACTTGCAGGCACACCTCTTCGCGGCCGCGCGCCGTCTGGCGTCGGCCCTCACGCACAGGGACTTCCGCCTGCTGTGGAGCGGCGCCCTCGGCTCCACCATCGGCACCTGGATGCAGAAGGTGGCGCAGGCGTGGCTCATCACCACGCTCGCCGGCGCGGCCTCGGCCCGCTTCCTCGGCCTGGACTCGCTCATGGGCGAGCTGCCGATCCTCCTCCTCACGCTCGTCGGCGGCGTCATCGCCGATCGCAAGGATCGCCGCCAGCTCCTGCTGATGTCGCAGTACGTCCAGATGACGTCGGCGTTCATCCTGGCCGCGCTCGTCTACTTCGACGTCGTGCGCCTGTGGCACATCCTGGCGCTCTCGGCGCTCACGGGCACGGCGCAGGCCTTCGGCGGGCCCGCCTACCAGTCGCTCATCCCGCAGCTCGTGAGCAAGGAGAACCTGCCGAACGCCATCGCCCTGAACTCCATCCAGTTCAACCTGTCGCGCATCATCGGCCCGCTCATCGCCGGCGCCGCGCTGACCGCGTTCGGCATGGTGGCCTGCTTCGGGTTGAACGGCCTGTCGTTCCTCTGCGTCATCGCGGCGCTGTTCGCCCTGCGCGTGCAGCACGTCCCCCCGGCCGGCACCCGTCCGATCCTGCACGAGATGAAAGGCGGCTTCGACTACGTCAAGGCCGAGCCCACGATCGTCGCCCTGACCGTGCTGGGCTTCGTCGCCGCGTTCCTCGGCGTGCCGCTGCTCACGCTGCTGCCGGTCATGGTGAAGGACATCTACCAGCAGGACGTCGGACTGTACACGCGCCTCATGGCCTTCTCGGGGTCCGGCGCCGTGCTGGGCGCGATGATGGTGGCCTGGCGCGGCAAGTCGCGGGCGATGGGCCGCAGCCTGCTGGGCGGCATCGTCGCCTTCGGCTGCGTGCTCATCGCCTTCTCGTACTCGCGGCAGATGTGGGCGGTCCAGCTGCTGCTCTTCCTGGCCGGCGGACTGCTGGTGTCCACGTTCTCGATGACGACGTCGCTCGTGCAGCTCATCGCCCCCAACGAGATGCGCGGCCGCGTGATGAGCATCTACATGGTGGCGTTCCGGGGCGCCTCGCCGCTCGGCAACTTCCTGAGCGGCAACTTCGCCACCACGTACTCGGTGCCCACCGTGCTGGCCGTCAACGGCGCGTTGCTCATCGTCGCGGCGGTCGCCTTCTGGGTGCGCGGACGCGGCGTCCGGGAAGCGTAGGCCCCCGGTGCGGCTCACCCGTCGAGGCCTGCTGCGCGCCACGGCGGGCGCGGCCCTCGGCGCCGTGGGCGTTGGCGCCTGGGCCGTCGCCTGGGAACCCCATTGGCTGGAGATCGTCCGGCTCGACCTGCCGATCCGCCAGCTGCCGCAGGCGCTCATCGGCGCCACGCTGGTGCAGCTCTCCGACATCCACGTCGGCCCGCGCGTGGACGACGCCTACGTGCTCGAGGTGTTCGCGCGCGTCGCCGCCCTGGCGCCCGACATCCTCGTCTACACCGGCGACCTGGTGAGCTTCCGCGACGAGGGCTTCTTCGAGCAGGTGGAGCGGATGTATGCCGCGCCGCCACGCGGACGCCTCGCCACGATCGGCACGTGCGGCAACCACGAGTACGGGCCGCGCTGGATCCACGGCGAGATCGCGGCGGCGCTCGCCGCCATCTACGAGCGCGCCGGCATCCGCATGCTGCGCAACGCGCGCCTCGACGTCGAGGGCCTGCAGATCCTGGGCCTCGACGATCTCTGGAGCGGCCGGTTCGACGCGGCCCCGGCGCTGGCCGGCCTCGATGGGTCCCGCGCGATGCTGGCGCTCAGCCACAATCCCGACACGGCGGACCTGGACGCGTGGCGTGGATTCGAGGGCTGGATCCTGGCCGGGCACACGCACGGCGGGCAGGTCAGGCCGCCGTTCCTCCCGCCGCCGATCGTGCCGGTGAAGAACCGCCGCTACACCGCTGGCGTGTTCGATCTGCCGGGCGCCCGCACGATGTACGTGAACCGGGGCGTCGGCCACCTGTACCAGGTACGCTTCAACGTCCGGCCCGAGGTGACCGTCTTCACGCTGCAGCGGGCCTGAGGAGCGGAGGTCGAGCCGTCAGGCGCCGCCGGGCGGCCGTGACGGCAGGCCGACCACGCGCCGCACGGCGCGGTCGTGCCAGCGATCGGACAGCAGGTGCTTGAGCAGGAGCCGCTGCCATGCTTCCCATCCCACGACGTACCGGGTACGCGGCCGCCGCGACGTGAGCGCGTGCGCCACCGCCTCGGCGACCGACGCCGGGGGCAGCGCGGACGCCATCGACGCCTCGACCGCCCGCCGGAACGCCGCCAGCGCCTCCCGATAGAGCGACGCCGCCGGCCCGCGCGTTGCGACGTCGTCGATCGACGCCAGCGCCCTGCCGCCGATAGGCGTGTCCACGGCGCCGGCCTCCACGATCGCCACCTGGACGCCCCACGGCAGGAGCTCGACTCTCAGCGCGTCCGCGAGGGCCTCGAGCGCGTGCTTCGACGCCGAGTACGCCCCCATGAACGGCAGCGCGCTCCGGCCCGCGATCGACCCGAGGAGCACGACTCGGCCTCGCCGGCGCCGGATGGCCGGCAGGCAGCGCTGGGTGAGCGCCGAGACGCCGACGACGTTCACGTCCAGCATCCGGCGGAGCGCGTCGATCGACTGCGTCTCGAGCGGACCGATCTCGGCCACGCCCGCGGCGTGCACCAGGCCGGCGAGCCCGCGGCCGCCCGACAGCGCCTCCGCACGGTCCGCCGCGAGGGCGATCGCCACCGGATCGATGACGTCGAGATGAATGGGCGTCAGGCGCGGCGAGTCGAGCGCGGCCAGCTGCGCCAGGGCCGCGGCGTCCCGACCGCCGGCCAGCACCGTGAAGCCCCGCGCGTGGAGGTCGAGCGCGCAGGCACGGCCGATGCCGCTCGTGGCGCCCGACACGAGCACCACGTCCGGCGGATGCCTCGGGACCGTCACGCCCCGAGCCCCCGCCGGTGCCGCCAGCAGAACACGGCGAGCCACACGGGGAACCACAGGCTGAAGGCGTTCACCCAGAGCTCCCACGCCAGGCGGGCGCCCCGCGCCTCCCGGTACACGTCGAACCGGAGGTTGATGGCGATGTCGGTGATCCCCAGGAACGCCAGCGCACCGGCCGTGAGCAGGCCTGACAGCACGGCGGCCGGGCGCCCCCGCCGCAGGAGTTCGGCGGAGAGCGCCGCCGTGGCGGCCATCGCGGTATCGGCCGGCGGGAACACGGAGGCGACCGCCAGGTACGGCGATGCGGTGGACACCCCGAGGCCCCGCCACGCGGCGAGCCAGTACGCCGCGACGCCGCCCGCCAGGCACCAGAGGAGGGTCAGCGTCAGGAGCGTCCCGGGCGGCCGGTCCGGCGTCGGAGGAGGCACGTCCGTCCTCAGGCCGATCGCAGGCGCCCGCGCTGGCGCATGACCGGCACGAACACGTCCTCGAGGACCTGCAGCGCCTCGTTGAGATCGGCCTTCGTGTGCAGGGCGGTGACGCTGGCGCGGAAGCGCGCCTGATCGAGCGGCACGGTCGGGTAGTCGACGGGCGTGACGAAGAGCCCGCGGTCGCGGAGCGCGTGGCCGAGCTCGTACAGCAGCGGCCGGTCGCCCACCACCATGGGCACGACGTAGCTGGTGGAGGTCCCCGTGTCGACGCCCATCGCCTGGAGGGCGCCGCGGAAGTACGCGGCGTTGTCCCAGAGCGCCTGACGGCGTTCGGGTTCCGCGTCCATGACGTCGAGCGCCGCGACGAGCCCGGCGACCACGGCCGGCGGCAGCGCGCACGTGAAGCCGTACGGGTTGGCGTAGAAGCGCAGGTACTCGACGAGATCGCGTGAGGCCGCCGCGAAGCCGCCCGCGGCCGAGAACCCCTTCGAGAACGTGCCGTACTGGAGGCCCACGCGCCCGCGGACGCCGAAGTGCTCGACGACGCCGCCGCCCGTCGGTCCGCAGCAGAGGATCGAGTGCGCCTCGTCCACCAGGAGTCCGACACGATGCGCTTCGGCCACGTCGAGCAGCCGTGGCAGGTCGGCGAAGTCGCCGTCCATCGAGTACAGGCCGTCCACGAAGATCAGGCGCCGCGCCCCCGCGGTGGCCGTGAGCGTCCTGTCGAGCGCGGCGGCGTCGTTGTGCTCGAAGAACACCACCCGGGCTCCGCCCACCTTGATACCGTCCACGAGCGAGATGTGCGCGCGGGCATCCACGAGGGCGACGTCACCCTTGCGCATGAGGCCGGCCGCCGTCCCCAGCGCGCCGCCGAAGCCGGAGTTGTAGACGAGGACGGCCTCGCGGCCGGTCAGCGCGGCGAGCCGCCCCTCCAGCCGCTCGTGCAGCACGCTCTTGCCGGACAGGATCGGCGACCCGCAGGCGCCGGTGCCGAACTCGTCGAGGGCCTGCTTGGCGGCCGCGACGACGGCCGGGTGCCTGACGAGGCCGAGGTACCCGTACGACGTCATGTTGATCACGCGGTGCCGGCCGTCGCCGCGCCGCAGGTGATTCACGGGCGCGGCCGGATCGCACAGCACGGGCTCGTAGAGCGACGTCGCCCACGCCGTGTCCCGCCGCCACGCCAGGTAGTCGGCGGGCGGCACCAGCGGATCGTCGGTGTCGGAGACGTAGAAGTCGGCGAGGCTGAAGTCGGTGGCGGTCCACGGCATGGGCGTCAGGTCCTGGAGCGAAGACGGCGCAGGGTCTCGAGCGGCAGGGCGAGTTGACCGAGAAACCCGCGAGGGACGAAGTCCGGCTGGATGCCGAAGGCCGGCGGCCGGTCCGGCGACGGCGGCAGGTAGGTGCCGAACAGGTGGTCGAACAGCATGAGGTTCATGCCGAAGTTGCTGTTGCCCTCGCGCAGGTCGAGCGAGTGGTGCAGCCAGTGGACGGCGGGAGTGCCGACGAGGCGATCGAGCCAGGCCGGGGTCGGCAGCGACACGTTGGCGTGCTGGGTCTCTGCGGCGAAGTTGCCGAACGCCGTCACCCACAGCACGACGTCCGCCGGGGCGCCGAGCGCCAGGAGCGGCGCCATCCACAGGAACGTGAACGACCCGATATCGAACGCGTGGATGCGCGTGGCCTTGAAGAAGGTCATCCGCCCGGTGCTGTGGTGCAGGGCGTGCAGGGGCCAGAGCGCCGGCACGGTATGCAGCAGCCGGTGCTGCCAATACCCGAAGAACTCGGCGATCGCGAGGCCCAGACCGGCCTGCACGACCACGGGCCAGCCGCCTGGCCACACGTCCCAGAGCGCGACGGGCGTCACGGCCTGGGCCAGCCAGGCGCCGCCGAAGGAGCCGACACCGAAGCTCGCGACGAAGTGGCCGAGATCGTTCCACCATTCGCCGTCCGCCTCCCGCCACTCCGCACGCCGGGGCCGGACGCGCTCGGCGGCCAGGATCAGCACGCCGGCCAGGACCGTGACGCCCATCAGCACCGCGTCCCGGTCCCCGCCAAGCGCGAGGCCCACGTAGACGGCACCGAGGCACGCCGCGAACACGGCCCCCCACACGGTGCCGAGCCAGGGCGAGGCGGCAAGCGTCACGGGATCACAACCCCAGAGGCTCGCGCCGCTCGTAGAGGTACGAGAGGCCGTCGAAGAACGTGTTGCCGCGGTCGGCCATCAGCACCTGGCCGGTCATGCCGTCGAAGGCGCCCGAGCAGAGCGCCATGGCGGCGCGGCCCACTTCGTCCGCCGTCATGAACCAGCCCTCGTCCACGAACCCGCGCAGGAACCCGTAGAACTCATCGCCGAAGGTGCCCTCGAAGGAGGCGGTGCGGATGGCCCGCGACCGGAGGACGTTGATGCGCACGCCCTCGTCCCTGAGCCGGTAGGCGGTGTAGCGCACCATCGCTTCCATCGCGGCCTTCCCCGCCGCGACGAAGTCGTAGCCGGGCGTGAAGCGGTCGGGCCCGTCGGACGACATCACGACGACGTAGCGGGGATAGGTCCCGGCATGCCGCCTGATCGCCGTGAGGTAGTCGAAGGTGGGCCACGCCGACCCTCGCAGGCTCTTGAGGAACCCGCGCTCCGAGTAGTCCTCCATGCCGTTGACGACGAGCGCCACCGAGGCGTTGCTCACGAGGACGTGGACGGGGCCGGTCCGGGCCACGACGTCGGCGACGAGCGTCTCGGTGTCGGCGGCGCGCGTCACGTCGGCCTGCAGGATGAGGGGCGGCGGCCCGCCGGCCGCCACCACGGCGGCGGTCACCGCGTCCTCGTCCGCGCTGCCCCAGGCGTGCGTCAGCACCGTGCGGGCGCCCTCGGCCGCGAAGGCCAGGGCCGTGGCCAGGCCGATGCCCCGCGTCCCGCCGGTGACGAGCACGACCTGGCCGGCCAGCGGCGTCTGGCTCATGCGCTCGCGCCCGTGGCGACGGCCGCGCCGGTCTTCGCCTCGTGGAGCAGCGACACCAGGCCGTCGATGTTCGTCAACGTGTTCAGCTGGGTCCGCGGCACCTTCACCTTCAGCTCGCGCATCGCCCCGGACACCACCTCGACGATGTCGAGACTGTTGGCGCCGTACTCCTTGAGCGAACGGGTCGGGTCGATCGTGGCCGGATCGATGCCGTCGACGGCGTTGGCCAGGTGCTTGACGACGACGGCGAGTACAGCTTCACGAGTCATGCGGTCTCCTTCGGGCGGATGGGATGCAGGTGACGTTCCTGGAACAGACGGGAGAAGTTCTCGAAGAGCCCGGCGCCGCCGTCGACCGTCACGACCTGGCCGCCGACGGCATCCATCGGCCCGGCGCAGAGCCCGTAGATGGCCTCGGCCACGAGCGCCGGCGGCGTCAGCACGTCGGGTTCGTAGGTCCGCACGAAGTCCGCGAACCCGTCCCCGAACGTGGCGGCCAGGGACGCCGTGTCCACGAAGCGCGTGCGGACCACGTTCACGGTCGTGCCGTCCGGGTGGAGCCGGTAGTGCAGGTAGCGGCAGAGCGTCTCGAGCGCCGCCTTGGCGGCGGCGATGAGGTCGTAGCCGGCGTGCATCGACTCGGCGCCCTCTGACGACACGCCGACGACGTAGCGCGGGGCCCGTCCGAAGACGGCGCGGGCGGCCTGCACGTGCGCGACGAGCGGCCAGGCCGTCGCGTCGAGCCCGGCCTGGAATGCCCGCTTCGAATAGGCGTCCACCGACGCCACGGGGACGCCGAAGGCCGCGTTCGACACCAGCGCCTCCAGCCGCGCGTGACGCGTCCGCAGGTCCTCCAGTACGGCGCGGATGTCGTCGTCGTGCGCGGCATCGGCCTGCACGAGCCTCGGCGGCGGTGCGTCGACGGCCTCGAACGCGTCGAGGATCGGCCGCTCGTCGTCGGGCCCCCACTTGTAGGTGAGGGTCACCTCGGCGCCGCGCCTGCCGAAGGCGAGTCCCGTGGCCAGCCCGATGCCGCGCGTGCCGCCCGTCACGAGGACGGCCTTGCCCCGATAGTCAGTCCACATAGGCGCCCCGGATGGCATCGGCGGCGCCTGGGCCGCCCAGCGTCACCTGATGCATCAACGACTCGATCGTCAGGGCCTGCTCGAAGGCCCGCCGGCGCGGCAGCGTGAGCGTCCGCTTGAGGAGCTCCAGGGCGAGCCGCGGCTTCTCCGCGATGCGCGCCGCCAGGTCGCGGGCGCGGGCGCGCACGTCCCGCCGCGGCAGCACGCCGTTCACGCCGCTCCCCGCGAAGTCGACGCCGCGCCTGAGCTCGCCCGTGTAGAGCAGCTCGTGAGCGACGGCCGGCGCGAGGGCGTGCTCGCACAGGGCCGTCGTGCCCATGCCGGGCGTGAAACCCAGGTTCAGGAACGTGAAGCCGTAGCGACACTCGCGCGCCAGGATGACCAGATCCGCGGCGAGGCCGAGCGCGAATCCTCCCCCGACCGCATGGCCGTCCATCGCCGCGATGACCGGGACCGGACAGTCGAGCAGGACGCGAGGCAGGCGGATGTCCACCGGGCGCAGCCGGCCCTCGGCGAGCGCGGCGAGGAGCGCGACTGGCGCGCCCGACGAGAACGAGTCGCCGTCGCCCGTCAGCAAGACGACTCGCGTCGCCTCCTCCGCTCCCGCGCGCTCGATCGCGGAGGTCAGCGCGTGCACCATCGTCTCGCCCAGCGCGTTGCCCGTCGCCGGGTCGGCCAGGGCGATCTCGACCACGCCGCCGGTTCCGGTCACGCGGACCATGGCGACTCTCCCTCGGCGAACGCGCGCCATCGCCGGTGGACCGCCGCGTCGGTCATGAGGCCGCTCGTGATCGCGGCGCCCTCGGCGATGGCGTCGGCGAGCGGCAGCCGCCGCGAGTCGCGGATCCATGCGCGCAGTCGGGGCAGCGCGGCGGGCTCCAGGCGCGCCAGCGTCCGGACGCCCCGGCGAACGGCGGCGTCCAGGCGCCCGGCGGGCACCATCTCGTCGACCGCGCCAGCCGAGAGCGCGTCCCCGGCCGGACGCGCGTACGCCCCGAGCGTCCACTGACGGGCCACGTGGGGCGCCATGCGGTCGGCGACGAGCGGCCAGATCATGGCCGGCAGCAGCCCCCAGACGAGCTCGGGCAGGCCGAAGGTGGCCCGCTCGGCCGCGACGACCCAGTCACAGGCGCACACGAGGCCGAAGCCGCCGCCGATGGCGGCGCCGTCCACGGCGGCGAGCAGCGGCTTCGGCGCGCGGTGCAGCGTGACGAGCAGCGCCGCGAACTCGCGCGTGGCGTCGGTCCCCTGGTCGGCCGCGTCGATGGCGAGGCCGAGGCAGAAGGTCTCGGCCGACGCCCCGCGCAGGACGACCACTGGCGCCGGGGAGGCGAGCGCGATCTCGAGGTCACGGACGAGCACCGACACCGTGACCGGGTCGAGCCGCAGCGGCAGCGTGACGACCGCCGGCGTCAGCTCCATGCATACTCCCGGTAGTAGTCACGGATGCCGCGGAAGACGAGCTTCCCCTGCCCCGCGTACTGCTCGTCCCACAGCCCGCTGACGAGATCGGCGTCCGGGCGGACATCACGTGCGGCGGTCGCCGCTGACACGGCACGCTCGCACGCCTCGTACTCACGCAGCGACAAGGCCCGCCTCCGCTCGAGACCGGCCTCGATGCCGGCCCCGGCGATGGCCGCGTACGCGCCCTCCTCGATCGTCACGCTGTAGAACTCGGCGCACGACCCCGAGCCGTAGCTGTAGATGCCCACCCGGTCGCCTGCCGTCACCCGTCCGCTGGCGATGACGCCCGCGAGCGCCAGGAACGTCGCGCCGCCGTAGATGCCCCCTGTCCGGCGGTTGAACGTCAGCGACGCGCGCGACTTCCGCGCCCAGTGCGCCTCGGCGCCGGCCTTCGTGAGGCCGAGCTCCCTGCGGGCGAGCTTCAGGTGCGCGCGCTGCGACAGTCCGCCGAACGGGACGTGATAGACGTTGGCCGCGAAGAACGTGTCGAAGTCGATCGGCTGCCCCACCCGTCCGACGTAGGCGTCGTAGGCCGCTTCGACGCCGTCGAGATACGAGAGCAGGCTCTCGTCGGCATCGCCGGTTTCCACGCCGGGCGCCGGCCGGAAGATGTCGGCGATCTCGTGCGCGTGAACGCCGTGCCAGCCGAGGTCGAGGCGCGCCACCCGGGGCCGGGCCGACACGAGCACCGCGACTCCCGCCGCGCCGAGCACGGCCTCCTCCGCGCCGCCGTCGTGCCACAGCGCGTGGTCGGCGTTGATCACGAGGGCCTTCGCTCCCGGATCGACGCCCGACGCGATCCAGCCGGCCGCGAGCTGCAGCGCGCCGGTCGCGCCGTAGCACGCGTGCTTGACCTCGAAATTGCGGCAGTCGGGACGGAGGCCGAGGTAGTGGTGGACCCACGAGCTGACGGGCTTCTCCTGGTCGGGACCGGACTCGGTCGCGACGACGAGGAGCCGCACGGCGTCGCGCTCGGCCGCCGTGAGGATCGGAAGGGCGGCGTTGACGGCCAGCGTCACCACGTCCTCGATCGGTCCCATCACCGAGCGTTCGTCACAGAACAGGCGGTCCCGGACGTTCGCAAGGTCGAGGCCCCGCGCCTCGCAGAGCGTGCCGATGTCCAGGCGGCACGCGCAGGGGTAGACGCCGAGCGCGTCGATCCCGACCGGCACCGCCGAGGCTCGTGCCCACATGGCGCTCAATGCAGCCAGTCCAGGCCGCCGGTGACGCCCAGCGCCTGGCCGTTCACGAACGACGCCCCGTCGCTCGCCAGGAAGAGGACGGCCGCGGCGGCTTCCGAGACCTGGCCCGGCCGCCCGATGGGACAGTGCCGGGCGTAGAACTCGCGGTTCTCGCGCGACAGCTCCTTCGCCGTCATCTCGGTCTCGAAGAGGCTGAGGAGCAGCGCGTTGCTCGTGATGCCTTTCCGCCCGTACTCCTTGGCCAGCGCCGACGAGAGTCCCAGCAGCCCCGCCTTGCTCGCGCTGTACGCGACGTCCCCCGACATCCCCTGCGAGGCGATCGACGACATGAAGATGAAGCGCCCGAAGCCGTTGGCCAGGAACGCCGGGAGGAACTGCCGCGCCACGTAGAACGCGCCGGACAGGTTCGTGTCGAGCACGTCCTGCCAGTCCTCGTCGGAGGTCGAGAAGGCCAGGCCGGCGCGGGTGACCGCGGCGTTGGCGACCACGACGTGCACGGTGTCGAAGTCTTCCAGCACCCGCTCGCCGACGGCCTCGACCGCGGCCGAGTCGCGGACGTCGAGGCGGTAGGCCCGGCACCGGGCGCCGGGCGCGGCCGCCAGGGCTTCCGCCACGACCCCGTCGGCCGCCTCCCGCCGTTCGCGATACGTGAACGCGACGTCGAATCCGGCCGCCACGGCCGCGGTCACCACGCCCGCGCCGATGCCGCGCGAGCCGCCGGTCAGGAAGAGGACCCGGCCCGCGCCGGCCGCGCGATCAGGCGTCATGGCGCCGCCAGAGGCTCACGCAGTTGATGCCGCCGAAGCCGAAGGAGTTCTTGAGCATCACCCGCACGGAGCGGGTCACGGGCCCGTCCCGGCAGACGTCGAGGTCCACGGCCGGGTCGAGCTCGTCGATGTTGATCGACTGGTGCAGCCGCCCCGCCCGCATCTGGAGGAGTCCGGCCACCGTCTCGACGGTCGGCGCCGACCAGCAGCAGTGGCCGAGCATCGACTTCGGCGCGTTCACGCTGAGGGCGTAGGCGTGGCCGCCGAAGACGCGCTTGATCGACCGGAGCTCCGTCAGGTCGCCCAGCGGCGTCGACGTGGCATGCGCGTTCACGTAGTCCACGTCCGTGGGCGCCACCCCCGCGTCGGCCAGCACCCGCGCCATGACGCGCGCCTGCCCGTCCTCGGACGGCTGCGGCAGGTGGCTGCCATCCGAGTTGGCCGCGCATCCGAGCACCTCGGCGTAGATCCTGGCGTTCCGGCGCCGCGCGGCCTCGTACTCCTCGAGCACGAGGGTGGCGCCGCCGTGCGCGGGCACGAAGCCCTCCCGCCGGGTGTCATACGGCCGGCTCGCCCTGGCCGGCGTCTCGTTGAAGCTCTGGAACGTGATGGCCCCCATGAGCGCCATGGCGTGGACGTCGATGGGCGCGAACTCGAGCACCGCGCCGACGACCAGCGCGGTCTCGGCCCCGTGATGGCGGATCTCGTCGAGGGCCGTCCGGAGCGCCACGTTGCCGCTGGCGCAGGCTGCGCCCATCGTGTAGATGGGCCCCCGCGTCTGGAGCACCTCCGACACGCAGCCGGCGTGATCGGTGTCGAGCGAGTAGAGCGACGTCATGCCGTCGATGAAGTCCGGCTCCTCCTCGAACTGGCGGCGCGAGTCGTACTGGTAGAGGGCGTTCAGGTTGTGGCCCGACACGACGACGGCCTGGGCGTGGGGGTCGTAGCCGGCGTCGAACAGCCCGGCATCGAGCCAGCCGTCGGCCGCCAGCAGCATCGTCAGCTTCGTGGTCCACGGCACACGCGCGACCAGCTTCCGGAGTCGCCGGTACACGTCCGCCGGCAGCCGGGGCTCGAGAGACGCCAGCTTCGCGTCGACGTCGTAGTACGACAGGTCGCCGCCCACCTTGCTGTACACCCGGTCGGTCGGGAACGCCCTCCAGCGCGTGATCGCGGACTGGCCGGCCATGAGCGCGCCGTAGAAGCCGTCCAGCGTGTCGCCCAGCGCCGTGTTCACGCTCATGCCGGTCACGACCACGCGCCTACGCATCGACGTAGACCTCCGCGACGGCGATGGCCGCCAGCACGTCGCCGTTCCACGCCTGGCCGGCGGCCACCATCGTCATGTCGTGCGCCACGACCTGCGCGTGGAGCGTCATCACATCGCCGGGACGGAACGGCGCCAGGAACGCGGCGTGGTGGATGTGAGTGGCGCGGACGGCCGGCGGCACCACGTCGTCCGGCACCCGCGCGGTCCCACGGCCCGCGAAGTGCACGAGCGTCAGCGCAAGCTGGCCGATCGCCTCCACCGTCAGCACGCCCGGATAGACTGGAGCCCCGGGGAAGTGGCCCGCGAATCCCAGGTCGTCGGGCGCGAGCGTACGATGGCCGCGCACGGCGGCCGCCGGCAGATCCACCACGTCCACGCCGTCCAGCAGCCGCATCGGCGGCCGGTGCGCGAGCAGGCGGTCGAGGGCGTCACCCGCGAGGCGGACCGGCGTGCCGGCGCCGCCGCCCACGATCGGGCCCCGCTTCAGCCGCCGCACCGTCGCGGCGAGGGTCTCAGGCGCGAGCACAGAGGGTCTCCAGGAGGCGGCGGAAGTGCGCGGCGGGATCGGCCCCGTCTGGGGCGTCGACGTGCGCCCGCGGAACGCGCCTCCAGGCCCGCCCGAGCAGGTTGTGCAGCACGACGCCGGGCCCCACCTCGACGAACGTCGCGCCGGGACAGGCCGCCACGACCGCGTCCACCGAGGCGTCCCACCGCACGGGCTCGCTGACGTGGCGTTCGAGGAGCGCCACGAACGTGTCGGCCCGGCAGGCGCGGGGCGGGATGGAGCCGGCGGTGACGTTGGGCCGGTAGCCGAAGGCCGGCGGCATCCAGGGCGCCGCCTCGAGCACTCGACGCAACCGCGCGGCCACGCCCGTCATCAGCGGCGAGTGCATGGGCACGCGCGGCTCGATCTCGACCGTGTGAGCGCCGTGCGCCTCCTCCAGTTCGTGCGCCACCCAGGCGACGGCGCCGGCCGCGCCGGCCACCACGTGTTGCGTGCGCGCGTTGTAGTTGCTGACGACGACCGGGCCGTGCGCACGGCCGGCGGCGACGACCTGCTCGACCGCGTCGCGGTCGGCGCCCAGCACCGTGACCATCACGCCGGGCGGCGCCTCGTCGTAGCAGCGGCCGCGCTCGCTGACCAGTGCGAGAGCGCTGGCGAAATCGAGCGCCCCGATGTGCACGAGATGCGAGTACTCCCCGAGGCTCAGCCCGAGCGAGGTCTCGGCCGCGACGCCTTCCTCGGCGAGCGCGCGGAGATACATCTGGCTGGCCACGAACACGACGATCTGGACGTCGCGGTTCGTCGCGAGCGGCGCCGTGTCGGCGTGGAGATACCGGTCGGCATCTCCTGCGCCCAGCACGGCGGCCGCCTCCGCGGCCACCTGCGCCGCCGCGGGATGCGCGCGACGGGCGCGGCTGAGGGCGCGCGGATCGGCCGAGCTCTGTCCCGGGAAGAGGATGACGTTGGGCACGCGGGTTCCTGGCCGGGAAAGCGGAAGCGGACGGGAAAGTGGGTCAGCCCGTGGGTGGGCGTACTGCCGGACGCTCCGGATCGACGCTCGTGCGCGCGAAGCGGCGTGGAACCACGGGCAGTCCGGCGCGAGGCGGCGGGGGCACCGGCGGCAACCGCCATCGCGTGTGCGACCATGGATGCGACCTCCCCCGCGATGTCGTCACCGCCGGCCGAAGAACTGACGCGACTCCTGCACGACTGGTCGGAAGGCCGCGCCGACGCGCTCCCGCGGCTCATGGAGCTGGTCTACCCCGAGCTGCACCGGATCGCCGCCCGGCACCTGAGCCGCGAACGCCCCGGCCACACGCTGCAGCCCACGGCCCTCGTCAGCGAGGCCTACCTCCGGCTGGCGCAGGGCCAGCCCGGCAAGCAGTGGAGCGACCGCACGCACTTCTTCGCGGTGGCGGCCCGGGTGGTCCGGGCCGTGCTCGTCGACCACGCCCGCGCCCGGGCGGCCGTGAAGCGCGGCGACGGCGCCGTGGGCGTCGATCTGGAGGAAGGCCACCTCAGCGTCGGCGCCCGGCCGGTCGATCTCCTGGACCTGGACCGCGCGCTCGTCGAGCTCGAAGCCATGAGCGCCGAGCAGAGCCGCATCGTCGAGATGCGTTACTTCGCGGGCCTGTCGATCGAGGAGGCGGCAGAGGCCCTGGGCACGTCGCCCTCCACGGTGAAGCGCGGCTGGCTCGCAGCCAAGACCTGGATCCGGCGGCGCCTGGACGGCGACCTGGCCGCGCCCGCCCCGCCGCCCGATGGCGCGTGACCCGGGACGGCCCGCATCTCCGCTTACGCCAGTGCAGGCCCCCGTGTCCGGAGATCGCCACGCCGCCCCCACGCCACCGCCCCGTCTCCCGGCGACCGGACCGATGACGCCCGAGCGCTGGACCCGTGTCACCGAGCTCTTCGATCGCGCCTGTCAGATCCCGGTGGAGGCACGCCTCGCCTGGGTCCGGGGGCACGCCGAGGACCCGGCGCTGGCCGCCGAAGTGGAAGCGATGCTCGCGAGCTACGAGACGGATCCGGAGTACCTCGAGAGTCCGGCCACCGCCGGCGCCGGTCTCGAGGACGCCGCCGCCGACACGCTCCTCGGGCAGCGCCTGGGCCCGTACCGGCTCACGCGGCAGGTCGGCCGCGGCGGCATGGGCGTGGTGTACGAGGCGGAGCGCGACGACGACGCCTTCGACCGCCGCGTCGCCGTCAAGGTACTGCCCGTGTGGCGCTCCGGCACGTTCGCCGAGCGATTCCGCTTCGAACGGCGCGTGCTCGCCGGGCTCGACCACGCCGGCATCGCCCGCCTGCTCGACGCGGGCACCGGCGCCCACGGCCTGACGTATCTCGTGATGGAGTTCGTCGACGGCGAGCCCGTGACGGCGTGGTGCGACGCCCGCCAGAGCTCGACACGCGAACGCGTCGCCCTGGTCGAGGGCATCTGCGACGCGGTCGCCTACGCGCACCAGCACCTGGTGATCCACCGGGACCTGAAGCCGGCCAACATCCTGGTGACGGACGACGGCCGGCCGAAGCTGCTCGACTTCGGCATCGCCGCGCTCCTGGCCGACGACGGCGCCAGCGCCGGGACGACCGGCACCGGCCAGCACTCCTTCACGCCGGAGTTCGCCAGTCCCGAACAGGTCCGGGGCGAACGGGTGACGACGGCCACCGACGTCTACTCGCTGGGGGTGCTGCTGTACGTGCTGCTGACGGGGCGCCATCCGTACGATCTGCACGGGCGATCGCCGCTCGACGTGATCCGCATCGTGTGCGAGGTGGATCCGCCCCTGCCGAGCGGCGTCGCGCCATCCGACCGCCGAGCCGTGCTCCGCGGCGACCTGGATGCCGTGGTCGCGAAGGCGCTCGAGAAGCGGGTCGAGGACCGGTACCAGTCGGTGCCGGAGCTGCTCGCCGACCTCCGGTCGTGGCGCCTCGGCCACGCCGTGTCGGCCGCGCCGGCCTCGGCCGCGTCGCGCGCGCGGCGCTTCGTGCTGCGGCACCGCAAGGCGGCGCTCGCCGCGGCGGCCCTCGCCGTCGTCCTCGCCGGCGGCGCGCTGACCACGGCGTGGCAGGCGCGGATCGCCCGCATTGAGCGCGACCGGGCCCAGAACCGGTTCCGCCAGATCCAGGAGTTCTCGCGCTCGCTGCTCTTCGACGTCCACGAGGCCCTCCGGAACGTGCCGGGCGCGACCGAGGCGCGGCGGCTGCTGCTCGATCGCGCCGTGACCCTCCTGGACGGCCTCGCCGCCGATGCGGTGGGCGACGACGCGCTCGCCTTCGAGCTGGCGCAGGCCTACCAGCGCCTGGCCCAGGTGCAGGGCAACCAGTTCAGCGAGAACGTGGGCGACACGGCGGGCGCCGTCGCCAGCCTGCGCAAGGCCGCCGGCTCCATCGACCGACTGCACGTCGACGAGCCCGACGACACCCGCCGCCTGATCCTGGCGGTCCACATCCACTTCGACCTCGCGGCCGTGCTCTCGAACCGCGAGGATCCGGCCGCGCGAGAAGCCGCGGCGGAGCATGCGGCCCTGCTCGAGGAGTTGGAGGCGCGCCACCCTCACACGCCGGAGGTGCTCGCGATCCTGGCCGAAGGCTACTCCGACACCGGACGTCTGGCCGCGGACCGCGAGGACTACCAGCAGGCGCGGCATGCCTACGAGCACGCGGTCGCGCTCTACGACGGGTTGACGGCCCCCGAGCGACCGCTGGCCGTCGTCAGGCAGAACGCCTTCGCCCTGAAGCGCCTCGGCGCGATCCTGATGCGCGCCGGGGAGCTGGACGCCAGCGAAGGGCGCTATCTCGCCGCGCTCCGGCTCGACGAAGAGCTGATCGCCCGCGACGACCGGCCGGCCACGCGCTACGACGTGACCTTCACCCTCTCCGATCTCGCGCTCGTGCACGCCAGGCGCGGCGCGTGGGACGACGCGGAGCAGCTGTGGCAACGCGCGCTCGGCATCCGCTCGAGCGCCGCCGAGGCCGATCCCAGGAATACCCGCGCGCTGAGCGGGGTCGCCACGTTGTACGGGCGGCTCGGCACGGTCGCCACCGCGCGCCACGACCATGCCTCCGCGGCCGACCGCTACCGCGAGGAGGTCGACGCCCGGGAGCGGCTCCTGGCGGCGACCGGGCGTCTGCCCAGCCGCGTGTCGGAGCTCTCGTGGGCCCGCCTGCGGCTTGCGGAGGCGCTGCTCGCGCGTCGCGCGGCCGCGCCGGGCGGCGCGGCGCCGACGGCCTGGGCCGCGGAGGCACGGCGGCTGGTGGCGGCGACCACACGCCAGGACGGGAAGGTCCCGGTGCCCGCGGGCTCGGAGCCCGACTACGTCGAGCTCTACGACACCCTCACGGCCGCCCTGGGCCGCCTGCCGCGCTAGGCTGGGCCTGGCGGGGGTCCGGACCGAGCAGGTCCCAGCGGTTCCCTTCGAGGTCCAGGAACACGGCGATCCTCCCGTAGGGCTCGACGCGCGGCGGCGACACGAACCGGACGCCGGCCGCCGCCATGCGCGCGTGGGCGGCATCGAAGTCGCCCACGCGGAGGAACAGGCCGACGCGTCCCGCGAACTGCCGGCCGACGGCCGCCTCCTGCGACGTCCCGTCGGCCCGGGCGAGCAGCAGCCCGGTCTGGCCGCCGCGCGGCCTCACGACGACCCAGCGCTTCGGCCGCCCGTCATTGGTCAGCGACGGCACGTCCTCCACCAGGTCGAAGCCGAGGACGTCCACGAAGAAGCGGATGGCGGGGTCGTAGTCCCGCACGACGAGCGTCACGAGGTGCAGGTGCGACATGCGATCCAGCGTACTCTCGTGCCCGGGCGGCGCCCGGACGGACGGCTGTCGACACGGCGGCGCCGGAGCGACCATCCGCAGGAGGCAGACGGGATGTCCACACTCACGAGCGTCGGCGTCGCGGCCGCGTGCTGCCTGACGCTGGCATCGGCGGCCCGCCCGGCGGAGCGGCAGGACGGCGACGCCGCCGTCGCGGCGTTCCTGGCGCGGCTCCAGGGCCACTGGCTGGGAGCGGGGACGATTCTGGGCCAGCCCGCGGAGGTCGAGATGCGCTGGGCCCCCGTGCTCGACGGCGCATTCGCCCGCCTGACCTGGGTGAGCCGGATCGGGCCCGCTTCCACGGCACGCCGGTTCGAGGGACACGCCTACTACGGGCTGCGGTCCCCCGGGACGGGACGGGCCGTCTGGGTGGATTCGAGCGGCCTGACGCGTCCGATCGTGGCCACCGTCGCCCGGACGGGAGACGCGCTCGTCGCGTCCTGGGGCACGGCCGATACCGAGCGCGGCGAGACGACCTATCACCTCGAGTCGCCGGACACCGTGGTCGTGGTCGATCGCGTGCTGCGGCCGGACGGCACGTGGCGGGAGTTCGGCCGCACCCGCCTCGCGCGCGCGCCGGCCCCGCGCTGAGGCCCTCTCCAGGCGGCGCAGGCGGCGAACGTCGGGCGGCGGTCAGGCGTGACCGGCGCCCCGCGTGTTCACGTACACCGCGTACAGCGACTGGCTCGCCGTCATGAACAGCCGGTTCCGCTTGGGACCGCCGAACGCGACGTTCGCGCAGTTCTCGGGCAGCCGGATCATCCCGATGGCCACGCCGTCGGGCGCGATCACCTGGACGCCGGGCCGGGCCCCCGCCCAGATGTTGCCGTCCACGTCGCAGCGGATGCCGTCGGCCCCCGACGGGTCCGACGTGCCGGGCACGGTCAGCACCGCGTGCCGGCGGAGGTTGCGCGCCGAGGCGCCGTCCACGTCCAGCACGCGGATGTCGCGCCCGCTGCCGGTGTCGGCCACGTACAGTCGCGAGTAGTCCGGCGAGAAGCAGAGACCGTTGGGTCCGCTCAACTCGTCGGTCACGAGCGCGATCTCGCCCGACCGCGGATCCACGCGGTAGACCGCCGGCGCGACCTCGGACTCGGCGCGGTCGCCCTCGTAGTCGCCGCGGATGCCGTACATCGGGTCGGTGAACCAGATACCGCCGTCGGCGTGCACGGCCACGTCGTTCGGCGAGTTCAGGCGGCGGCCCCGGAAGCGATCGGCGACGACGGTGACGCGGCCGTCGTGCTCGTAGCGGACCACCCGACGCCCGCCGTGCTCGCACGACAACTGCCGGCCCTCGCGGTCGAACGTGTTGCCGTTGCTGTTCCCGGACGGGCGGCGGAACACCGTCACCCGGCCGTCGTCGGCGAGCCAGCGCAGCTGCACGTTGTTCGGGATGTCGCTCCACACGAGGAACCGCCCGACGCCGTTCCAGGCGGGCCCCTCGGCCCAGAGCGTCCCGGTGTGGAGCCGCTGGAGCGGCGTGTTGCCGAGGACGTAGGCCCGGAACCTGGCATCCAGGGCCACGATGTCGGGGTCCGGATAGCGAACGGGCCGCGCCGGGTCCCAGTCGCGCGGGACTGCGGGAGGAATGGGCAGGGTCTGCCCGGCCGCGGACATGACCCCGGCGGTCGCGGCGCCGGACGCGACGAGCGCGGAGTGGAGGAAGGCGCGTCTGGACGTCATGGGCGGGACCTCGCTCTGTGGATGCCGGACCGCGAGAGGGTACACCGGGGCGGCGCGGGATGGGCCGCCCGCACCCGGACCGGCTGTCGAATTCGCGGCGGCCCATCGACTACCCGTGAGCGCCGCCGTCGGGGATGGGCCCCGGGACGAGCGTTCGAGCGGGCGCGGTGGCCACAGCTACACTGGGCCCACAGGAGCGAGGACGATGCGGTATCTGTGTCTGATCTACGACGACGAGAAGGCGATGGCCGCCATGCCGAAGGCCGACATGGACGCGATGATGGGCCAGTACTTCGCCTTCACCCAGGACATCAAGACCAGCGGCCACTACGTGGCGGGAGAAGCGCTGCACCCCGTGGCGAGCGCCACCACGCTCCGGATCCGCAACGGCAAGACCGGCACCACCGACGGTCCGTTCGCCGAGACGAAGGAGCAGCTCGGTGGCTTCTACCTCATCGAGGCCAAGGACCTGAACGAGGCGCTGCAGATCGCGGGCCGCATCCCCTCGGCTCGCTACGGCAGCATCGAGGTGAGGCCGGTGGTGGACTTCAGCCAGCAGTGAGCGACCTGGACGCCGCGCGGCAGGCGGTGGACGCCGTCTACCGCGCGGACTCGCGCCGGGTGCTCGCGACGCTCATCCGGCTGCTCGGCGACTTCGAGCGAGCCGAAGAGGCCCTGCACGACGCCTTCACGGCCGCGATGCAGCAGTGGCCGGTCGAGGGCGTCCCCGCGAACCCCCGCGCCTGGCTCGTCTCGACGGGCCGCTTCCGGGCCATCGACGCCATCCGCCGGCGCGCCCGCCAGGACGCGCACGCCGATGCGCTCGTGCTCGAGATCGAGCGCCGGGCGGCCGAGATCGACCGCCGGGACGCCGAGCCCCCGGACGGGGCCGTCGACGACGACCGCCTGCGGCTCATCTTCACCTGCTGTCATCCCGCGCTGCAGCCCGATGCCCGCATGGCCCTCACCCTCCGCGAGGTCTGCGGGCTCACCACCGAGGAGATCGCCCGGGCGTTCCTGGCGTCGGCGCCGGCGGTGGCGCAGCGGATCGTGCGGGCGAAGGCCAAGATCCGCGACGCCCGCATTCCCTACCAGGTCCCGGGCCCCCGTGACCTGCCCGAGCGGCTCGGGACCGTGCTGCACGTGGTCTACCTGGTGTTCAACGAGGGCTACTCCGCCACCGCCGGCGACTCGGTGACGCGCCCCGATCTCTCGGCCGAGGCGATCCGGCTGGGCCGCCTCATCGTGGAGCTGCTGCCCGAGCCCGAGGCGCTGGGCCTCCTGGCGCTGATGCTCCTCCACGAGTCGCGGCGGGAGGCGCGGACCTCGCCGTCCGGCGATCTCGTGCTCCTCGAAGACCAGGATCGGAGCCGCTGGGACCGCGCGCGCATCGCCGAGGGCCAGCGCCTCGTGGAGCGCGCCATCACGTCGCGCCGCTTCGGCCCCTACACGCTGCAGGCCGCCATCGCCGCCGTGCACGCGGAGGCGCCGACGAGCGCCGCCACCGACTGGGCCGAGATCGTGGGCCTGTACGACGTGCTGCAGCGTTCGGACCCTTCGCCCATCTTCGCCCTGAACCGCGCCGTCGCCGTCGCGATGTGGCGCGGCGCCGCCGAGGGTCTCTCGCTCGTCGACGGGATCATGGCCGGAGGCCTCCTGGACCAGTACCACTGGGCCCACTCGGCGCACGCCGAACTGTGCCGGCGGGTGGGCCGCCTCGGCGACGCCCGCGTGTCGTACGGCCGCGCGCTGGCGCTGGTCCGGCAGGAGCCCGAACGCCGGTTCCTGGAGCGACGGCTCCGCGCGCTCGACGCGCGCGGCGCCGGTACCGCGTCTTGAGGCTACAGGCCCGACGGCCGCAGGGCGTCGCGATCCAGTCTCTGGCCCTTCAGGTAGACCGCGCTGATCTTGCGGGTGTTGGTGATGTCGTCGAGCGGGTTGGCGTCGAGGACCAGCAGGTCGGCGCGCTTCCCCGCCGCGATCGTGCCCGTGTCCGCCATCTTCAGGAACTCGGCGCCGTTCTTCGTCGCGGAGACCAGGACCTGCATCGGCGTCATGCCGGCCGCCACCATGTCGGCCATCTCCACGTGGGGCGCCCAGGCGGTGTTGCCGTCGGTGCCCACGGTGATGGTCATGCCGGCGTCCGCCAGCCGCTTCAGGTTGCGCGCCTGGATCTCCCAGGCGGCGTGCGCCTGGGGCCGGTCGGTGGCGCCGGCCTGGATCTTCTCGACCTCCGCATCCGTCAGGCTCCCCTTCAGCCAGCCGTAGTCGGCGACGACACCGCGGTCCGGCATGTTCGGGATCAGCACGACGTTCGGCCGGGCCGTGACCAGGGCCACGACCTCGTCGTCGGCGTCCACGTCGCGGATGCCGTGGGCGAAGGCGTCGATGCCGGCCTGGAGCAGGCCCTTCGCATCGGACAGGTTGAAGATGTGGGCGGCCACCCGGAGGCCGGCCTTGTGGGCCTCGTCGATGACGGGGGTGTAGAGCTCGGGCGGCAGCTTCTTGTACTTGCCGTCGCGGTCGTCCACCCAGATCTTGATGATGTCCACCTTCTGCGCGGCCTGTTCCTGCACGGCCTTCCGGCCCTCCTCGGGCGTGGTGATCCAGTAGGGCACGTCGGTGCGGCCGGGCTCGGGCGTGGTGATGCCGCGGCCCGCGAGGAAGTAGCGGGCCATGCCCTCGGGCTGCTCGGCACGCACGGCGAACGGATCGCCCGGCGGGTCGAGGCCGAGGCTGAGTGCCGCGCTCACGCCGAAGTACGCGCGAGACCGCAGGTCCTTCAGGAGCGCGTCGCGCGTGGTCCCGAGATGGACGTGCGTGTCCACGATGGTCGGCATCACCGTCTTGCCTGCGAGGTCCACGCGTGTCGCGCCGGGCGACACGGTGACGCTCGCCGCCGGGCCGACCTGCTCGATCATCCCGTCCCTGACGACGATCGTCGCGTTCTCGATGGGGGCCTGGCCGTCGCCGGCGATCACGCGGGCGCCCGTGAACGCCGTCGACCCGTCGGGCGGCGGCGGGGCACTCGAACACGCCGCCCACGTTCCCGCCACCAGCATCGCCGCGACCAGCCCGGCCGGGCGCATCCGTCGTCTGCACTCCGTCATGCCATCCTCCAGAAAACGCGCCCGACAGCGTAGTCCGCGGGCGCGGCGCGCGCAACCGCGGCCGTTCAGCGCGAGGCGGCCGCCGGCGCGGGCTCGAGGCGCAGGAGCGCGCCGTCGTCCTCGTCCGTGACGAGATACAGGAGCCCGTCGGGCCCCTGCCGCACGTCGCGGATCCGCTGGTGCAGGTCCGTCAGCAGCGTCTCGCGCCGGAGTTCCTCGAGGCGCTCGTTCAGCACGACGCGCTCGAGTCCGCCGGTCCGGGGCACCTCCCCGCGGCGCGCGCTGCCGACGAAGAGATTGCCCTTCCACGCCGGGAACCGGTCGCCCGTGTAGACGGCCAGGCCCGTGGGCGCGATGGACGGGAACCACAGCAGGAGCGGCTGCTCCACGCCCTGGCCCACCGGCGCCTCCGACACGCGCGGTCCGTCGTACATCCGGCCGAAGCTGAACGCGGGCCAGCCGTAGTCGCGGCGGGGGACGACCTGGTTCACCTCGTCGCCGCCGTTCGGGCCGTTGTCGGCCGCGAGAATCGCCCCCGTCCCCGGGTGCCGCACGAGACCGAGCTGATCGCGGAAGCCGTAGGCCACGATCTCGGGGCGCACGCCGGTGCGTCCGACGTAGGGGTTGTCTGGAGGAATCGTCCCGTCGTCGCGCAGCCGCAGGACCTTGCCGTAGGCGCTCGACAGCTCCTGCGCGTAGCCGCCGTTGGGGGCGCCGGTCGTGGCGTACAGCGTGCCGTCGGCGCCGAAGGCGAGGCGGGAGCCGCTGTTCCCGTCCTTGAACTCGGCGGCGTAGATCTCGCGGAAGTCCTCGATGGCGGCGCCGGTGAAGCGCCCGCGCCCGATGGCCATCGCCGTCCTCGGCGGCTGGCTGCCATCGGCCTTGTTGTAGGTGAGGTAGACGAGATGGTTCTCGGCGTAGGACGGGTGGAGCACGAGATCCTGCCAGCCGCCGCCGCGCACGGCCGGGGGCGACGGGAGTCCGGCGACCGGCGCCGGCTCCAGCCGCGGCGTCGGGCCGGCCGCGCCGCGCACCAGCCGCACGCCCCTGCCGCGCTCGGTGACGAGCGCATCGCCGCCCGGGAGGAGCGCGACCGCGAACGGGTGCGCCAGCCCACGGACGGCGACCACCACGCGCAGCTGGTGCTGTTCGGCGGTGTCGAACACGTAGGGCTGGTCGTGGAGGGTCACGGCGGAGACGCCGATCGGAGCCGGCTGCTGCGCGGCGACCAGCGCGCCCGCGGCGCCGCACGCGGCCAGGACGCACCCGACGATCGAGGACAGGCGGTAGCTCATCGCGCGATCCTAGCCGCGTCGCCGCAGGGGCGCCAGCGCCTCGGCGGCGTGGCAGAATCTGTCCTGAGCCGCGGC